>JAQBHE010000207.1:0-3186 GCA_032128015.1 Holophagae bacterium | reverse complement strand
TCGGAGCAGGTCGCCCATGTTGTCCAGCGTCAAGCAGGTCGCCCGGTCGGAGAAGGCCCGCGACGGCTCGGGGTGGCATTCGATGAACACCGCGTGAACACCCGCCGCGACGGCGCAGCGGGCCAGCAGGTCCGCCCGATCGGGCCGGCCGTCGCTGATACCGGCACCGGCGCCGGGCAACTGCGTGGAATGCGTGACGTCGAAGCAGACAGGACAGCCCAGCTCGAGCAGATCGCCCAGACCGATGAAGTCGTTGACCAGCCGGTTGTACCCGAAGAACGTCCCGCGCTCCGTGAGCATGATCCCCGCGGCACCGGCGCGGCGCAGCTTCTGGGTGACCAGTGCCATCTCGGCGGGCGAGACGAACTGGCCCTTCTTGACGTTGACCGTGCGCCCGGTCTCGGCGCACGCCGCCAGCAGGTCGGTCTGCCGGCACAGGAACGCGGGCACCTGGAGCATGTCCACGACGAAGCTGGCCGCCGCTGCCTGGCCCGGTTCGTGGATGTCGGTCGTTATCGGAACACCGAGCGTCTCGCGAAGCCGCGCCAACTCTGCGAGCCCCGCCTCGAGACCCGGGCCGCGTGGCGAGTCGAAGCTGGATCGGTTGGCCTTGTCGAAGCTCGCCTTGAACACGTAGCCCAGACCGAGCTCCGCGCAGAGATCGCGCACCGTCGCGCCGATCAGCTCGTTGGTCGATGAATCCTCGAGCACGCACGGTCCGGCGATGACCAGCAGCGGCTGATCTTCACCGGCGTGCAAGGGACCGATGGCACACGAGTTGGGCATGGTCAATACAGGCTATTCCGCAAAGTCGATGCAAGCCACGAGGCCGACGTTGCATCCAGACGTCAACAAAAGCACAGCTTGCCTGGACTCGCTGACCGATATACGCGGTTGCCGTGGAGCGTAGACCGCGACCCGCGCGGCACGACGGCCCTCGTGCCGCGCCCCTGTCTGGGTCGAGCGGACGGATTCGGGTGGAACCCGGCATCTGACGAGCCGAAGATATAAGTGTGTGTCGTTGCAGGAGTTGCGACGGCTCGCCCGGAGATCTACATGGCCAGCATGCCGCGGGAGCCCGAGGCCTTTGGTGAACAGGTAGCGCGAATCCTCAAGCGCCACTACCCCGACCGTTCCGTCGAGTTGGCCGGGCCGTTGGACCTGGTGCTCGGCGGCAAGCATCTGGGCCTCGAAAACCTCTACCGCATGGTGCTCCACGAGCCGCAACGCGGTCTCGAGCTGGTCGAGAACTACGTTGATCGCCTCATCGAAGGCGACACGCTCAGCTCGACGCCGCTGCCGCTGTCGGTTGCCAAGCCGCGGATCATGCCGCGTATCCAGCCGATCTCGATCTTCGAGCACCTCGACCGCGAGCAGGTGGCGCATGTGCCGTTCGTCAACGAAACCGTGATCGTGTTCGTCCTGGATATGCCGCAGATGACCGTGAGCATCACGGTCGAGCAGATGATGCGCTGGGGTCTCCAGGTCGATGACCTCGATACCATCTCGCGCGAGAACCTCGACATCTACGCGCCGGATCTCCAGATCCAGCTCGTCGATTCCCAAGAGGGCGGCCGCGCGGCCATCGTGTCGCGTCAGGACGGCTACGACGCGGCCCGGCTGCTGCTGGACACGCTGCACGATCGCCTGGCGCCCGAGCTCGACGGCGACTTCTACGTCGGCGCCCCGGCACGCGACATGTTCCTGGCTCTGAGCTGCGACCCCGAGCCCTTCGTTCAGAGGCTCCGCGACCGCGTCGAGCTGGAGTACCGCCGCTTGCCGTACCCGATCACCAAGGATCTCTTCGTGGTGACCCGTGACGGCGTGGCGGGGACGAGGGCGGCGTAGGGGGGACAAAAGGCACGAAGGCACGAAGGCACTGATGGTTATGATCCGTCAACCCTTGGTGCCTTGGTGCCTTTCTTCGTGTCTTGCCCCCATGCCCATCCTGCTCATCGACAACTACGACTCCTTCACCTACAACCTGGTCCAGCGCATCGGCGAGCTGGATTCCCAGGTCGAGCTTGTCGTTGTGCGTAACGACCGGATCACCGTCGAGGCGGCGCGCGAACTGGCGCCGTCGCACCTGATCATGTCGCCGGGGCCGTGCACGCCGCGCGAAAGCGGGGTGTGTCCGGCGCTGATCGACGCCTTCCGTGGAACGATTCCCATCTTGGGCGTGTGCCTGGGACACCAGGCGATTGCCGACGTGCACGGCATGACCGTCAAGCGTCACGACGTCCTCATGCACGGCAAGACCTCGCCGGTCCACCACGACGGTCGCGGGATCTTCGCGGGCCTCTCCGATCCGTTTACCGCGACGCGGTACCATTCGCTGATCGTGGATCGCGCGACCGTGACCGATGACTTCGAGGTGAGCGCGTGGACGGCCGACGACGAGATCATGGGGCTGCGCTGGACCGCCGCGGGCGCCGACAAGGCGCCGATCGACGGCGTGCAGTTCCATCCCGAGAGCTTTCTGACCGTCGAAGGGCCGGCGCTTCTGGCCAACTTCCTCGGGCTGGCGCGCCCCGCTCCCCCGGTGCACGCGCTGCCCGTCGAGGTGCCCTCGTGAGCCGGTCGGTCGCCGCAGTCGCCGCGGTGATCATCGCCCTCGCGGCCCGGCCCAACGCGACGCAGGCCCAAGACGTCCCCGACGGCGTCGCCCTGGTGCGTGACGTGGTCTACGCCGAGGCGCCCGACGCCGGCGGCGCACCAATCGAGCTCACCCTCGACGCGGCCTTCCCAAAGTCGTCGGGCGACAAGCCCTTGCCGGCGATCGTCTACGTCCATGGCGGGAGCTACCGCAGGGGCTCGAAGTCCATGGGCCTTTCCCTGGCGATCAAGCTCGCCGAAGGCGGCTACTTCGCCGCGACGATCGACTACCGGCTTTCGGGGCAAGCGCCCTACCCCGCCGCGGTCGAGGACTGCCGAGCGGCGGTCGAATTCCTGGTGACCAACGCCGACGAGCTTGGCATCGATCCCACCCGGATCGGCATCTGGGGACACTCCGCCGGCGGGCACTTGAGCGCGCTGGTGGCCACCTCGGCCAACGACGCCAAGGCCCGGCCGCTGCGCTGCGTGGTCGCGATCTCGGCGCCGATCGATTTCGCGCTCTACGGCGAAGTCGCCCTCAAGGGCCCGCTGGGCCTGTGGCTTGGCACCGACCCCGAGGCGTTCTCCACC
>JAQBHE010000206.1:0-2895 GCA_032128015.1 Holophagae bacterium | reverse complement strand
GATCGCGGTCTGGGACAGCTCCTGCGGATTGCGCTGCACCTCGACCACGACCCCAGAGACCTCGACCCGATCTCCCACCTGCGCGCTGCCTCCGAGCACCAGGATTCCGTCCGAAGTATCCGGCCGGCCGTCGGGGGTCGTGGCGGCGAGGAAGAATCCTTCGCTGGGCAGCACCGCGGTGACCACGCCTTCGACCGTCACCTGGCGCTCCTTGAACGGCGAGTACGGCTCGCGCCCCTGGATGTCGGAGATGCTCGGCGGTGCGCCGGCGCAACGGAGAAGCGCTGTCGCGACCAGCAGGGATCCGACGAGACTCTGAATGCGGCGTCGCGGCCCGATCATGGCAGCTGGGTCATGGCAGGTGGGTCATGGGCAGCTGGGTCATGGGCAGCTGGGTCATGGACAGGTGGCGAACGCCGCGGTGTCCTGCACCGGTTTGAGCGCAGTGCCTTGGGGATTGCGGTAGAGCTTGACCTTGCCGGTGTGGGTGTCGACGACTCGCAGTTCGACTTCGACGTTGGTCAATCCGCCGGCGAATATCCAGAAGCGGTCGTTGAGGCCGCAGCCATCGAGCACCTTCACCAGCAGCTCGACGTTGTCGGGGGTGAAGAAGATGAAGTATCCCGAGTCGTCGATCAGCTCGGTAGCGACCCCGACGCCGGTTGCGCCGTCGGGCTTCTTCCAGGTCACCTCGACCCGAAAACGGTCGCCGGTCAGACACAACTGGATGGACGAGGGTTGGCAGACACTGGGCTGTTCGTCCGGCGGGTCGCTGGGCGGTGGCTCGTCGGGCGGTGGCTCGTCTGGTGGCGGGTCATCGGGCGGTGGATTGTCGGGTGGTGGATCGTCGGGCGGCGGGTCGGGTCCGGGATCTGGCTGGGTGATGGCATCGATCAGGCTCGCGCCGTCGGTCTGCGAGATTATGATCGCAGGGATCCGGATCGCCGGATCGCTGCCCCCCATGCTGATGCGTCCGGGGGCGTTGTTGATCACGACGACGCCGATCGCGCCGGCGCTCTGCGCCCGGCTCACCTTCTCGACGAAGGTGCACTGGCCGCGCTCCACGACCGCCAGTCGGCCCGAGATCTCCGAGGGGTTCTCGAGCGCCTCGCAGCCCAATCGCGGCTGGGCCGAGCCGTCGCTGACCAACGCCAGGGTGCCGCTCACCATCGCGCCTCCGATCGCTGGCCCGAACTGGGCGGTGCTCGCGAGGTAGCTGGTCGCGACTCTCGGCGGTGAGTCGATGCGCAGCACCGGACTCGGGTTGAGGAACCCGCCAGCGCTCTGGGTCACCCGGTCGCCGCTCCAGGCCAGCCGTTCGGTGCGTACCGCCGAGGCCTGGATCTCCTCCGGGCTCATCTTCGCCCAGGTGCGTTCGAGTTGGTTGTCGAAGGTGAACTGGGAATAGATGTCCGGCGACCCTTGGAACAGCCGTCCGGTGGACGCGTTGACCAGATTGGCCATGCCGAGCCCGTGGCCGATCTCGTGGAGCGCGACCGCGATGAAGCTGATCTGGCCGCTCGGGGCGCGAGCGTCGAGGCCGTAGTAGAAGCGGGCGGTGGCGCTCAGGCAGCCGGTGTCGAGCTGGCTGTTGAAGGTGGCGCTGATGTCGCCAGCGTTGGGGTTGGGGTTGTCTTCGGTCGACAGGTTGGTGCCGGTGAGAGCTTCGGCGAGCGGTCCCGGGTACCAGGTGTCGGCGAATGGCGTACCGGCGACCTGGAAGACGAAGTTGAAGCCGGCCTGCGCAAGAACCGCGCCGTTCTGCGGGTCGCAGGAGAGCGACGAGAATTTGACGTCGATCCAGATCGTCTGGCTGCTCGAGAGGACCGACTGCCAAACGTCGGCGGCGCGGCGGATCGCAGCGCGGCGGGCTGCGCCAAGGGTCGCGTCGTTGAACCCCTGGCCAGGAAGATCCAAGAAGTTCAGCTGGACAACGCTGCCACCCTGGATCTTCCAGCCCTCGTCTTGGAGCAGCTGAGCGGTGAGGTCGACGTCGAGCGGTCGGAGATCGGCGTTGATGCTGGGCTCCATCAGCAAGTTCGGACTTGCCGAGGTGTCGAAGTGACTGATCGACGATCCGCCCTCGAAGGGGTTGGGAGCGAAAAGAAGCACTCGCCCCTCCGGATCGGTCCCGGCTCGCCGGGAAGGATCGACGCCGATCCAGCCTCGGACCTCGGCCGCGAGCGCCGGTACCGACACCATCACCAGCGCGACGACAAGCGCGGCTACCCGGTGGCGCGCGGAGTTTCGGGTCACTGGATCTCGACCGTTGGCGTCGGACTGGTTGGGGAGCTGGTTGGGGAGGGTGCCGCCGATTTTGCCGGGTGCTCGTCGAGGCACTGGAGCTCGAGCGTGCCGTCCGGGGACACGCGCAGCACGGTCGACGTCGTGAACCGGCCCTCGAGTGCGACCCCGATTCCCCCCGGCACTGCGAAGGTGCGCAGACCTTGATCCGAGCGGTCGCGCAGCCAGTTCGCAGGGTCGACCACGCCTAGCAGTCGCGCGACTTGCTCGGCCGTGGGTTGGGCGATGATCGCCCCGGTTGCAGGATCGACGAAGACTCGGACGCCGGCGAGCGCGACCGTCGCGATCGGCGCTTCGGAGACCGCGACCTGCTCCGCCGTACTCGGCGCTGGCGGCCCCGCCGTTCCCTGCGCCGCCAGCGTCGGCGCGAAGAATGTGGTCGATGCGATCGCCGACGCCGCGACCGCGACCCTCATCGCGGCAGCGAAGCTGGCCGGTCGTCTTGCCGGGAGTTGGCTGCCGTTCCATCGTCTAGTCATCGCGCTGCTCCCCTGGGTGGTGGTGGTTCGAGAGGTTTCACGCGTTCGGGGAGATCCCCGAATGAGAAGACGAGCGAACCATTCGCGCGTCAGAGAGTCCTACGGAGACTCG
>JAQBHE010000205.1:0-11037 GCA_032128015.1 Holophagae bacterium | reverse complement strand
CCACCAGCTCGACCACCGCGGCGTGAAGCTGGTTCTCGTCGCGCATCGGCGCCGTGCAGCCTTCGAGGTAGCTGACCGTCGCGCCCTCTTCGGCGATGATCAGGGTGCGCTCGAACTGCCCGGTGTTCAGGGCGTTCATCCGGAAGTAGGTCGACAGCTCCATCGGACAGCGCACCCCCTTAGGGATGAAGACGAAGGAGCCGTCGGAGAACACCGCCGAATTGAGCGCGGCGAAGAAATTGTCTTTGCGCGGCACCACCGATCCGAGGTACTGGCGCACCAGCTCTGGATGGTCGTGGACCGCCTCGGAGAACGAGCAGAAGATGATCCCGAGCTCCCCTAGCTTCTTGCGGAAGGTGGTCGCGACCGAGACGCTGTCGAACACCGCGTCGACCGCGACGCCGGCGAGCATCTCCTGCTCGCGCAGCGGGATCCCCAGCTTCTCGTAGGTCTTGAGGATCTCGGGGTCGATCTCGTCGAGGCTCTTCGGCCGGTCCGAGTCCGACTTGGGCGCCGAGAAGTAGCTGATCGACTGGTAGTCGATCGGGGTGTATCGGACATTCGCCCAGGTCGGCTCCTTCATCTCGAGCCAGCCGCGGTAGGCCTTGAGCCGCCACTCCAGCAGCCACTCTGGCTCCTGCTTCTTCGCCGAGATCGCTCGGATCACTCCTTCGTCGAGCCCGGGCGGCAAGGTGTCCTGCTCGACATCGGTTGTGAACCCGAACTCGTAGTCGCGTTCGGCTAGACGCTCGATGGTCTCGGTTGCTGTCGGCATGGGGGGCTCCTGTGGGGACTCTGGGATTCGGGTCTGGGTGTCGGCGACGCTAGACGCCGAGGTGCACAAGCCGCTCGATCGGATTGCGTCGCTCGGACGGCGACGACGACGCCGGCGAGGACGGCGCCGGCGACGAGGCAGGCGGTGACGGCAGCGCCATCTCCGCAAGGTTGATGCCTTCCAGCGACTCGCGGACTGCGCGGTTGATGCGCAGCCAGTTGCCGCGGACTCGGCAAAAGGACTCGTAGCTGCAGTCCTCGAGCCGGTCCTCGGCGCATTCGGTGATCGCAATCGGACCGTCGAGGGTCGCGATCACCTCGGCGACGCTGATCTCCCCGGCCGGCCGCGCCAGCCGATAGCCGCCGCGCGCGCCGCGCTGCGACTCGACCAGGCCAGCGCGCGCCAGCATCTTGAGGATCTTGCTGACCATCGGCAGCGGCAGGTGGGTAAGGGCAGAGAGGCTCGGGGCGTTGTGGAAGCGGTCGGGCGATATCGCCATCTCGGTCAAGAGCACGATTCCGTAGTCGGTCTGGCGAGTGAGTCGGATCATCTGTGATGCCTTGGTGCCGCTCCGGTGAACCCGAATCGGGTCGCCGGCGCGGCCGCTGCGAAGATTGTAACCGAAACCGGACCATTTTGGTACCGATAGGTGGGTACCGAATTGTCAGGCCGCCGCTGTCGGGCCCGAATGCCGGGACCAGGTCTTGGTTCGCGGTCAGCCCTGGTTCAGCCCTGGTTCAGCCCCGGTTCGGCTCGGGGTCGCGCCGGGGTGGCCGCCGGGGTGGCCGCCGGCGCCAACGCCACCGCCGCCGCGGGGGCTCGGACTCGAGGTTGCCGAGGAGCACCGCCAGCCAACGAAACTCTTCGCTGTTCTCGAGCGTCAGCTTGACGATCATCGTCAGCGGCACCGACAGCAGCATTCCGATCGGCCCCCAAACCCAGCCCCAGAAAACCAGCGACAGCAGCACCACTAGGGTCGACAGCCCGAGCCTCCGACCCATCAAGTACGGCTCGACGAAGTTGCCGAGCACGAGATTGACCACCACATAGCCGAGGCCGACCAGGAGCGCCGTTCCCACGCCCTGCTGGACCATCGCTAAGAGCACTGCCGGCACCGCGGCGAGGATCGATCCCAGGCTGGGGATGAAGTTGAGGAGGAACGCCGCGAGCCCCAAGAGCATTGCGAAGTCGCTGCCCAGGATCGACAGCCAGACGCCGATTGTGATCCCGGTGAGGGCGCTGATCGCGGTCTTGAGGCCGAGGTAGTGACGCAGATCGGCAAGGATGCGGTCGAACCTCTCCTCGGCGTGACCATCGCCGAACGCCACCCGCAGCTTGCGCCGAAAGGTCACCGCCTCGAGCAGGATGAAGGTGGTAATCAAGACCACGATCAAGGTGTTCGAAAGGGTCGCGGCGATGCCGCGCAGGGTGCGGTTCGCGACCTCGAGCATCGAGCTCCAGTCGAAGAGGTTGACCAGCCACTCGCCGCCGTTCGAGATCGGCGGCGAATCCTCGGAGCTCGGCCCGGCGGCGACCGTCGCTTCGCCTGCGTCTGCGCCGACCGAGGCGGGCGCCGGAGCGGGCGCCGAGGAAGGCCCTGACGCAGGCGAGGCAGCCAACCACTCGGGCGCCGCGATCCCGCGCGCCGCGAGCCAGCGACTCGCACGGTCGCCGACCCCGACCAGCCCTTCCTGATACTCCGACAGCCGTTCCTGGTATTTGTCTGCTTTGCCGGCGAGCTCGTTCACCGAGCCGGTGACCACCAGCACCGCGCCGGCAAGCACCGCGAGGTCGACGAGGATCGTGGCGGAGACCGCGAGCGCCGACGGCATCCGCTTCGAGAGCAGCCAGAACAACACCGGGAAGCTGAGCAACGAGACGAAGACCGCGACCAGCAGCGGCACCATGATCGCGGAAGCCGCGCGCAGCCCGGCGACAACGATGATCACGCTCGCGAGGATCACCAGAGCGCGCGCACCGGCCGGGGCGAGGTCGCGAGACTCCATGGTCGCTAGCGTACACCTGCCTGGGGAAGCCGGGGACGGCGCGTCCTTCTGTCTGAGCGAGGGGGCCCGCGCTGCTGTGCCTGATGGGCCGTGAAGCTCTCGGCATCTTCGACCTCTATCTGCGTAGTGGCCCTGGACTGGCCGAGTACGACTACGACCGAGGTGCCGGCGCAGATAGAGGTGCGCACCGGGAAATAGGCACTCTTCCGAGAGTCTTTGAAGCCGCCGAAAGCGCTCGACCCGCCGGTGCTGCGCGCTTGCGCTTCAGCCCCAAGAGCTCGTCGAGCGGTCGTCGGTGCTGACGGCGTGAATCGACGTCGCGGTTCACCTAGCTGAGACGCGCTACGACCCCGCAGCCCGGTGACCAGCCACCAGCTGCTCGACCACTGCCGGCTCGGCGAGGGTGGTGACATCGCCCAGCTCGTGGTACTCGCCGGCCGCGATCTTGCGCAGGATCCGCCGCATGATCTTGCCCGAGCGGGTCTTGGGCAGTCCCGGCGCGATCTGGATCCGATCGGGAGTGGCGATCGGACCGATCGCGGTGCGCACCTGCTCGCGCAAGATGCGAGTGATCTCTTCGGGGTCGCGCCCCTCCCAGTCGGGATTCAAGATCACGTAGGCGAAAATGCCCTCCCCTTTGATCTCGTGGGGGCAGCCGACCACCGCCGCTTCGGCGATCGCCTCGTGGGCGACCAGCGCGCTCTCGACCTCGGCGGTGCCCAGGCGGTGGCCCGAGACGTTGAGCACGTCGTCGACCCGGCCGGTGATCCAGTAGTAGCCGTGCTCGTCGCGTCGGCAGCCGTCGCCGGTGAAGTAGAGCCCGGGATAGGTCGAGAAGTAGGTCTCGCAAAAGCGCGCGTGGTCGCCGTAGAGCGTCCTTGCCTGACCCGGCCACGAGCGCTTGAGACAGAGGTTGCCGCTCACTTCGTTGCCGGTGATCTCGACTCCCAGTTCGTCGACCAGAACCGGCTCGACTCCGAAGAACGGCAGGGTTGCCGAGCCCGCGAGCAACGGTGTCGCGCCGGGAAGGGGCGTGATCATGATGCCGCCGGTCTCGGTCTGCCACCAGGTATCGACGATCGGGCAGCGAGAATCGCCCACCAGTTCGTGATACCAGTTCCAGATCTCGGGGTTGATCGGCTCGCCGACCGTGCCCAGCACCCGCAACGAGTCGCGGCGATACTTCTTCACCCACGAGTCGCCGAGCCGGGCGATCGCGCGCAGCGCGGTTGGCGCGGTGTAGAACAGGTTGACCCCGAGGTCGTCGACCACCTGCCAGTAGCGCCCGGCGTCGGGGTAGGTGGGGACGCTCTCGAACATCACGCTGGTGGCGCCGTTCGCGAGCGGCCCGTAGACGATGTAGCTGTGACCGGTGATCCAACCGATGTCGGCGGCGCAGAAGTAGACGTCGTCGGGGTGGTGGTCGAACACCATGCGGTGGGTGAGGGCCGCGTACACCAGGTAGCCGCCGGTGGTGTGGAGCACGCCCTTGGGCTTGCCGGTGGAGCCGCTGGTGTAGAGGACGAACAGCGGCGACTCGGCGTCGAGCCATTCGACCGGGCTGGTTGCGCGCTCGGCGGCGGCGAGCTCGTGGAGCCAGAAGTCGCGGCCTTCGCGCATCGGCACCTCGAGGTCGGTGCGCCTGACTACGATCATCCGCTCGACGATCGGCAACTCCGCGATCGCTCGGTCGCAGGTCTCTTTGAGTGGAATCGTGCGTCCGCCGCGCAGCCCCTCGTTGGCGGTGATCAGCAGCCGGCAGCCGGCGTCGCTAATGCGCTGGCGCAGGCTGTCGGCCGAGAAGCCCGCGAACACCACCGAGTGGATGGCGCCGATCCGAGCGCACGCCAACATGGTGTAGGCGAGCTCGGGAATCATCGGCAGGTAGATGCACACCCGGTCGCCGCGGCCGACCCCTGAGGAGCGGAGCACGTTGGCGATCCGCGAGACCTCGCGCATAAGCTCGCGGTAGCTGATGTGGCGGTACTCGCCGGGCTCGTCCGCAACCCAGATCAACGCCGTCTTCTCGGGCTGGGTGGCCGCCCAGCGGTCGACGCAGTTGTAGCAGGCGTTGAGCCGGCCGCCCTCGAACCAGGCAAAATCCACGGCGCCGGAGCGGGCGCCAGAGCGGGCGCCGGAGCGGGCGCCGAAGTCCCAGCGCCCCGCCGTCAGCGGTGGCGCGAACCAATCGAGGATGCGCGCTTGCTCTGACCAGAAGCCCTGCGGGTCGTCGATCGACCAGCGATACAGGCGCCGGTACTCGGCGAGCGAGGGCACGTGGGCGCGCCGAGCAAGGGTCGGCGGCGGCTCGATCAGGCGGCTCACGGAACCTCCTCGCGGCACTCAGGCTCCGACATCGGCGCCGACTCGCGGACCGGCGGCCAAGACCTCGGCGTCGACGCCGTCCGCGAACGCCTCGAAGTTGCGCGCGAACATCTCGGCCAGCCGCCGGCACTCGCGGTCGAAGAGCTCGGGATCGCTCCAGGTGCTGCGTGGCTGGAGCAAGGCCGGCGGCACTCCAGTGACCGCATTCGGGATCCGCAGGCCGAACACCGGGTCGGCGGCGGTGGCGACACCCTCGAGCTCTCCCGACAGCGCCGCTACGACCATCCGGCGGGTATCCGCCAGTCGGATCCGGCGACCCACCCCCGGGCCACCGCCGGTCCAGCCGGTGTTGATCAACCACACCGCCGACCGGTGGCGGCGCAATCGCTCCCCGAGCATCCGCGCGTAGCGATGCGGCGCGAGCGGCATGAACGGGGCGCCGAAGCAGGTGCTGAAAGTGGCGCTCGGCTCGGTGACTCCGCGCTCGGTGCCCGCAACCTTGGCGGTGTACCCGGAGAGGAAGTGATACATCGCCTGCGCTTCGTCGAGACGGCTGATCGGGGGCAAGACGCCGAAGGCATCGCAAGTCAAGAACACCACCGTCTTGGGATGGCCGGCGGCGCCGCGCAGCTCGACGTTGTCGAGATGCTCGATCGGGTAGCAGGCGCGGGTATTCTCGGTCAGCGAGCCGTCGGCGAGATCGAGGCGCCGGGTCTCGGGGTCGGCCACCACGTTCTCGAGGACGGTGCCGAAGCGCCGGGTGGTGGCATAGATCGCGGGCTCGCCCAGCGCGTCGAGACCGATCACTTTGGCGTAGCAGCCGCCCTCGACGTTGAACACCCCGTGGTCTCCCCAGCCGTGTTCGTCATCGCCAATCAGGGTGCGCTCCGGATCGGCCGAGAGCGTGGTCTTGCCGGTACCGCTGAGCCCGAAGAACAGCGCCACGTCGTCGCGGTCGCGTCCGTAGTTGGCGCTGCAGTGCATGCTCAACACACCGGCGCGGGGCAGCAGGTAGTTCATCACCCCGAAAACGCTCTTCTTGATCTCGCCCGCGTACTCGGTGCCACCAATCAGCGCCAGCTTGCGGTCGAAGTCGACCAGGATGAACGTCTTGGAGCGGGTGCCGTCTTGTTGGGGATCGGCGACCAGACTCGGCAGATCGACCACCGTAAAGTCAGGCTCGAAGCCGGCCAGGCGACCTGGGTCCGGCTCGCGCAGGAACATGTTGCTCGCGAACAGGCTGTGCCAGGCGAGCTCCGTGACCACGCGCACCCGGATGCGATGCTCGGCGGCGGCCCCGGCATAGCCTTCGAACACGAAGAGATCGCGTCCCTGACAGTGCTTTCGCGCCTTCTCGAGCAGGCTGTCGAGCCGAGCCGGCTCGATCGGCCGGTTCACCGCTCCCCAGGAGATCTCGCCCTCGCTCTGTGGGTGACGGACCACGAACCGATCCTTCGGCGAGCGGCCGGTGTGCTCTCCGGTCTCGGCGAGTAGGGGTCCATCGGCGGCGATCCGAGCCTCACCCCGGCGCACCGCTTCTTCGTAGAGCCGCGGAGGGCTGAGGTTGCGCAGTAGCTGGCCGCGTCCCGGGAGCCGGTCGGGGTCGAACAACGGCTGGTGAGTGTCGTGCATGCTCTACCCCTCACTCATCCTAGCGGGCATCAACCGACCACCTGGGACGTCCCACCCGCCGCGGCGGGTCGGCGACGATGAGCGCCGGCCGGCCGTGGCGTCGAAATGGGCGTCAGAACCGACGCGGTGCCTACCGCGCCGTCCGACCAGCACGGCGGCTCCCGGCGCCGGCGCCACGACAGTACTTGCGGGCGGCGCGTGCATTCGTCGGGGGCTCGGTGTGCCGTCGTCGGAGGTCGGGCGGCTTGGCTCCTCGGGAGGGACTTGAACCCCCAACATTTCGGTTAACAGCCGAACGCTCTACCATTGAGCTACCGAGGAAGAAGCGGTTGCTGGATCGGCCACCCGAAGGGTTGCTGGCGCCCCGGGGCTCGCCAGCGCATCCTGTGTCGACCGCACCAGCGCCCGATCTTAGGAACCAGTTACGGGGGTGTCAATGGAACCCGCCCTCGGTCGCTCCGTTAGGCGGAACCATCGACGTAAGGTCGCAGCCGGGCGGCCCGGCTCGGGTGCCGGAGCTTGCGTAGCGCCTTGGACTCGATCTGGCGGATGCGCTCGCGGGTGACGTTGAACGAGCGTCCGACCTCCTCCAAGGTGTGCTCGGAGCCATCGCCGACCCCGAAGCGCATCCGCAGCACCAGCTCTTCGCGCGGGGTCAGGGTCCCGAGCACCTCGTTGGTCTGCTGGCGCAGGTTCGCGGAGATCACCGCGTCGATCGGCGACACCGCACTCTGGTCCTCGATGAAATCGCCGAGCTGAGAGTTCTCCTCTTCGCCAATCGGAGTCTCGAGAGAAATCGGTTCCTGGGCCATCTTCATGACTTGGCGGACCTTGCTCACTTCGAGGTCCATCCGGGCGCTGATCTCGTCGGCGGTGGGCTCACGGCCGAGCTCTTGCACCAACGCCCGGCTGGTGCGCGTGAGCTTGTTGATGGTTTCGATCATGTGCACCGGGATCCGGATCGTTCGCGCCTGATCGGCGATCGCTCGGGTGATCGCCTGGCGAATCCACCAGGTGGCGTACGTCGAGAACTTGTAGCCCCGCCGATACTCGAACTTCTCGACCGCCTTCATCAGGCCGATATTGCCTTCCTGGATCAGATCGAGGAACTGCAGCCCGCGGTTGGTGTACTTCTTCGCGATCGAGACCACCAACCTCAGGTTGGCGACGATCAACTCGTCTTTGGCGCGCTCGCACTGCCGCTCGCCCCGGTGAACCCTCTCGATGGTGCGACGGACCTGGGCGCGGGAGGTCTCGTAGCGCTGCTCGAGCTCGCGGACCCGCGCCCGGTACTTCTCGATCCGCCGCCGATGCAGCGCCCGTAGCTCGGGATTGGCCTCCCCGTCGAGGGTCAGGCGGGCTCGACGGATGTCGCGCTCGAAGCGGGTGATCTCGCGATCGATGTCCTTGAGGAAATCGACCAGTCGATTACGGGTACGGTGATTCCAATCAATCGACCGGATGTCCTCGGCGATCTTGCTCGCCTCGCGGTCGATCTCGCGTTCCAGGGCTGCGTGGCGCTGGCCTTTGCTGCTGTACCGTCGCTGGCGGTTGCGCAAACGCTGCACCGCGGCGTCGCGCTGGGAAATGCGCTCGAACAACTTGAGGTTGCGACCGATCCGGTCGGTGGCCCGCGGACCGAGCTGGACGCCATCCAGGCTGCCGTCGCTGACCAGGTCGCTCGCGAGCTGCGGGTCCTTCTGCGCCAGCTCGTTGAGGCGGAGCAGCTCTTGCAGCACCACCCGGTTCTCGCACAGCGACTCGAAGACGATCCACTCGCCGCGCTCCAGGCGCTGGGCGATCTCGACCTCGCCCTCGCGATCGAGCAGCGGCACCGTGCCCATCTCGCGCAAGTACATTCGGACCGGATCGCCGGACTTGTCCGCTGTCCCCGGCGCGCCCTCGCCGGCCTCCGCGTCCTTGCGCTCGAAGTCGTCGACCGGCTCTTCGACGCCGTCCCAGCTGCTGTAGCAGATGGGACGCTCCAACACCGCGACGTGGAGGCTGTGGAGCTTCTCGAACAGCGCCGCTAAGTCCTCCGGCCGGCTGATCAACTCGTCGGGAAGGTGCTCGAGCACTTCGTCGTGGAGCAGATAGCCCTTGTCCCGACCGAGCTCGAAGAGCTGACGCGCGGCGCCAAATCGGGCCTCTGGGGGGCCGGAGACTCCAGCTTTCACGTCAGACCTCCGACAGTCGCCAGGATGGTCGCGAGGCCGAAGGCCCTGAGGGTCACCGACCTAGGGATCACCGATAACCGGCCCACCGGGTCTGCTCTCGGAATCAGTCCGAGCGCTCGGGTGCCGGTCCGTACAACTCGCGGTTCAACTCGGACTTGAGCTCCAGAAGCTCCGCAAGACGCAGGTCGTCGCCGGTGCTTTGAGCGGCCAGCAGCTCGCCCTTGAGCCATCGGGAGCGTCGCTTCTTCCACCGCAGATCCAGGCGCCCGAGGTCTTGACACAACTCCTCAGGCATAGGCTGCGGCGGATCTTTCAGGATCCGCGCGAAACGGTCAATAGCGCCGCCGCCTTGCTCGAGCCGCTCGATCACCGCGCGTGCTTCGAGCATCCCGGCTCCGCGCTCGGCGGCGGCCTCGCAGTAGGCGCGGTAGATCTCCCGGCATGGGGGGTCGGAGAACGCTTCGAGGTCGGGCAAAGGAAAGGGCACCGGGACCTCGGCATTGAGCAGGCGCTGGAGCACGACTTCTTCGAGCGACGTCACCTCGGGTGCCCGCTGCGCACTCTCGACCGCGCCGCTCGCAGCGGCGGTCGGCGACCGCAAGAGGAGCTCTTCGGGCACGCCGAGCCGGTGAGCCGCGCGCCGCGAATAGCCGAAGCGGAGCACCGGATCCGGAATCGCGAGCAGCAGCGGCTGGATCTGGGCTGCGGCCTGCGCCTGAACGCGCGGCTCGTCTCGGACCCCTTGGGGAACTCGCTCGATCTCGAGCTCGACCGCATCGGCCGCGTCTTCGATCCGCTGGGCGAGCGCCGCCGGCCCTTCCTCGAGCCGCAGCGAGTCCGGGTCCTGTCCCGCGGGAAAGCGGGCGCGACGCACCGTCAGGCCTTCGGCGAGCAGCAGGCGCAGCGCTTTGGTGCTCGCTTCTTCGCCGGCGCGGTCGCCGTCGTAGCCGATCACCACCTCGTCGGCGTAGCGTTTGGCGAGCCGCGCCTGTTGGAGAGTCAGCGCCGTCCCCATCGAAGCGACCACCCAGTCGACGCCGACCGCCACTGCCGCGAGCAGGTCGAAGTAGCCTTCCACCAACAACAACCGGCGGCCTTCCTGGATCCGGCTGCGCGCCCGGTCGAGGCCGTACAACAAGGCGCCCTTCTTGAAGCTGGCGGTCTCGCGGGTGTTCAGGTACTTGGCGCGGTCGTCGCCCAGGGTACGGCCGCCAAACCCGACGAGGCGACCGGCCGGAGTACGGATCGGGAACATCAGCCGGTTGCGAAACCGGTCGTAGACACGGCCGCCCGACGAGCGCGCCGTCAGACCCGCTTGCTCGAGCGACGCCACCGGCGCCTGCTTCGACAGCTCGTCGAGCAATCCGGTCCAGCCCTCGGGCGCGAATCCGAGGCGGAACTCGGTGATCAAGTTCTGGGGAATCGCGCGCTTCTCGAGGTAGCCCCGGGCGCTGGGCGAGCGCGCGAGCGCGGCGACGAAGAACGCTTCGGCAAGCTCGAGAACCCGTTCCTCGACCGCCGACGACGAGCGGCCGCCGCCTTCCGGCATGGGCACCCCGTAACGGCGGGCGAGCGACTCGATCGCCGCGGGGAAATCGTCGCCGGTCATTCGCATGAAAAAGCCGATCGCGTCGCCGCCGGCGCCGCAGCCGAAGCAGTAGTAGAGGCCGCGCTCTGGATCGACCGAGAACGACGGCGTTTTCTCTTTGTGGAACGGGCACAGCCCGTGGAAACCGTCGCCGCGCTTCTCGAGACGAGTGTGCTCGGCAACGAGGTCGACCAGGTCGACGGCGTCGCGCACCGCTTGCACGAACTGGGGTGTGGTCGAGGCGCTCAACTCGGGTTCCGGTCGGCGACCGCGGCGATTTCTCCGGCCTCGGACCACCCGCCAGTCTAGCCCGGACTATTCATGGACGACCTGCCGGCGGCCGACCGCCCCCTCAGCCGCGGAGGGTCACCAGGGTCGCGCCGTCGCCGCCGCGGTTGGGCTCGGCCGCCCCGAACCCGGCAACCGCCGGGTGAAGGCGGAGGTGCTGGCGCAACGCCTCGCGCAGCCGCCCCGAGCCATGGCCGTGGATCACCCGCACCTCGCGATGGGCGCCGAGCAGCGCCCGGTCGAGGT
>JAQBHE010000204.1:0-4158 GCA_032128015.1 Holophagae bacterium | reverse complement strand
GGCGGTGCGAGACCCGATGAGGTCACTGCCGAAGCGCGCAATTGGAGCTGGTTGCTGAGAATCCCGCCGCTGCGACCGCGCGAGGCCACGCAGAACATCGGCTACTTCCTGTGGGGACGCCACACCGGACTGCTGCTGTACTTCCCGTTCGCCGGCATCTGCGTTGCGCTGTTCCTGCTCCACGGCCGGCGCTCCCTGGCTCGCTGGCTGTTGCTCGCCGCCCTGGCCTCGGTGGCGCTGTTCCTGCTGCTGTTCATCTCCTGGAACTGGCAGGGAGGAGGCGGCTTCATCGGCAACCGTTACTTCGTCAACGTGGTGCCCGGCTTCCTGTTCCTGGTGACCGCGATCCGGCCGCTGCCGGTGGTCGCAGCAGGCTACGGGCTCGCCGGGCTGCTGCTTGGACCGCTGCTGCTGTCGCCGTTCGGGCTCAACGTGCCGGCACCCACCCTCCAGGCGCACGCCCGCAACTTCCCGCTGCGACTCTTCCCGTACGAGCTGACGCTGCGCAATCTCCCCGGCTACCACATCCTGTCAGCGCCGGAGTCGCGCCTGATCGTGCGTGAGGACCTGGCGGTTCCCCGCGGCGGCGGCTTCTGGGTCGCGGGATCGATGCGCACCGAAGCCCTGTTGCTGACCGCCGAGCCGCTCGGCCGAACCACCTTGAGCGTGACCGGGCTCGCCCCGCAGACCTCGATTCGCGTCGCTCTCGGCGACGCCAGCGCCAGCCTCGAGCTGGGTCCCGGCGAGAACCGCCGGGTCGAGCTGACTCCGATTCGGCCCGCGAAGCTGCGCTACCGCGGCGAGCAACAGTGGCGGGTTTATCCGTTTGAGGTCACCACCGATCGCGGCGCGGTGGTTCACTGGACCCTGTACCGAGCCCCGGGCGCGTGCGTCTACTTCGACCACAACGAGTCGTTCGAAGAGCCGTTCTACGCCGGCGCCGAGGTGACGATCCTCGGACCGAGCGACTACCTCGAGCAGAACGTCTACGCCGTCGAGTGGCAGGACCCGGACGTTCCGACGACGATGGAAGCCGGCCAGGAGGTCGAGATCATGACCCGGGTCAAAAACGGCAGCCCGAGCTCTTGGACCGCACGCGGCGCAGCGCGGGTCGCCCTGTCGTACCACTGGCTGGCGGCAGACGGCTCGATGGTGACGAAGGACGGCCTGCGCACCGAGCTCGCCCGCCCCGTGGCGAGCGGCCAGGAGCTTTCACAGCGTCAGCGCGTCGCGGCACCCAGCCGCCCCGGCCGCTACACCCTCGAGCTCGATCTGGTGTTCGAGCACGTATCCTGGTTCGCTGAGCGCAACGGCGGCGCCACCCACAAGGCCACCGTCGAGGTGCTGCCGCGAGGTGCCAGTACCCCATGACCGGTCCGCCGGAGATCGAGCGCCCTGCGATCGAACTGATCCCGCTCGGAACCAACGGCTTCTTCCCTTCCTACGGGCGGCAGACCATGTCGTTCCTGCTGCTACTGGACGACCGGCGAGCCGTGCTGCTCGACGCCGGCACTGGAGTCGCGCGATTGGCCGAAACCGCGATCGCGACCCGGCTCGCGAACTTCGAGTCTCTGGACATCGTGCTCGGCCATTACCACCTCGACCACGTCGTCGGACTCACCTACCTGAGCACGGTGTGGGGACGGCCGGCGAGAATCCACGCGCCGGCCCCACCGCTGGTCGATGTCGAGCCAGCGATCGCGCTCGGACGGCTGGTGGGACCGCCGCTGTTTCCCATCGCGCTCGACCGTTTCCCGGTGCCCATCGAGGTCCGCGCCTACTCCGGCTCGTTCGAGCTCGCCGGCAGGACGGTCGGGGTCCGCCGCCAGAACCACCCCGGCGGCTCGGTGGCGCTGCGGATCGACGATGCCCTCGCCTACGTCACCGACACCGTCGCCGATCCCGAATCGGCGACCTTCGCGCACGGTGTCGACCTGCTGCTTCACGAGGTCTGGGCGAGCGACGAGGAGGCCCGGGCCAAGCCGTTCCTGGTCGCGGGCCACGCCGCGGTCGGGCCGGTGCTCGAGATCGCCGAGCGCGCTTCGGTGTCGCGGCTGATGCCGGTGCACCATCACCCGAGTCGGACCCCCGACGAGCTCGCGGCGTTCCTCGCCGAGGTGTGCCGACGCTCTCCGGTCGAGGTCATCATCGCCGAAGAAGGACGAAGCCGGGTCGCCCTCCGGACCTGAGAGTCCCCGACCGTGCTGCCGCGGGCTCAGGAGCGGCCGGGCACCGCGTAACGTCGGCGCGCTCGGTCCAGGTCCTCGGGCGTGCCGACGTCGAGATAGCTGCCCTGCTCGAACGCTTCCGCCTCGAAGCGAAGTCCGTCCGCGAGCGCGCTCTGGAGCACGTTGCCGACGAATGGCTCGTCCGCGGCCGGCGCGCCGCCAGACCGCGTCAACGACTGGGCCAACCAACGGTGCAGGTACTCGGTGAACGCCGGCGTCCACACCGCGATCGACCAGGTGAACCGCAGACCACGGTCAGGCTGCTTGATGACGATCGCTCGTGGCCGCCCCCCGTCGTCGACCTCGACCATGTCGGTGCGCTCGCTGCGTTCGGTCGGAAACAGACCGAGGACGATGTCGCTGCCGGTTGCAGCGAGCCGATCGAGACAGGCGCGGTAGGCGTCCGCAGGCTCGAACAGGATGTCCGGGAAACCGAGCGCCACCACACGGTCGCGAACGAATGGGTAGGCGAGATCGAGGGTGAACGGCACCGAAGGCGAGTCCTCGGTCACCAGGTAGCCGAGGTCGACGCCCCATCGCGCGCCTGAGCCCAAGGTCTGGGGCACGTCCCATTTGCCCGCTCGCACCACCACCAGCGCCCGCTCGACACCGCCTTGGCGGAAACGATCCAGGAGATGCGAGGCAACCGGCTTGGGACGCGGATCCGCCGTTCCCTCCAAGCCGACCGCGAGCACCTCCTTGCTGCCGAGGAGCCCCAGGCGACGCGCGTGGCCGGCCGCCGGCACGAGGCCGATCACCGGTCCGCTCGCAGCTCCAATCAATGGGCCCGCGTCTGACACTTTCGCGGCCGCCGTTCCGTACTATGCCCAGGGAGGTTCCAACCTCCGGTCGGCACACTAGCATCGACGCGGAACACCACGCCCCACTTGGAGGATCCAGATGTTCGACTCGCTCGCCCGCAGCTGGAAACTGGTTCAGGAAAGCGCCCGAATCCTCGGCCAGGACCGCGAGTTGGTGCTGTTCCCGATGCTGTCGACCTTAGCGCTGGCAGCGGCACTGCTGACTTTCGTATTGCCGCTGCAATTCTTCGGCTTCTTCGCCAAGGTGTTCAGTGGCGGCGCCGGCGCGTTTCCGCTCGGTTGGGTAGCACTGTTTCTGTTCTACTTCGTCGACGCGGCGATCGTCATCTTCTTCAACTCGGCGCTGGCGGCTGCGGTGATGATCCGCCTCCGCGGCGGCGACCCGACGCTGTCTGCCGGACTCGCGATCGCCTGGTCGAAGAGGGGCGCGATCTTCGGCTACGCCGCGATCGCCGCCACCGTCGGGCTGTTGCTGCGTGCGGTCCGCCAACGCGGCGGAATCGCCGGCCGCCTGCTCGCCGGGATCGGCGGCCTGGGTTGGGCGGTCGCCACCTACCTGGTGGTGCCAGTGCTCGTGATCGAGGGCAAGAGTCCGTTCGACGCGGTCAGCAGGAGCGCGCACTTGCTCCGGCAGACCTGGGGACAACAACTCGCGGGCGGCATCGGCTTCGGGATCATCAAGACGCTGGCGTTCCTACCGTTGCTGCTGGTGAGCGCACCCCTGGTGGTGCTCGCGGTGCTCTCGGGCTCGACCCCGTTGATCGTGCTGGCCGCGGCTGTCGTGATCTTGGTGTGGGTCAGCGCATTCGTCGTGCTCACCACGCTCGAGAGCATCTACCGCACCGCGCTCTATCACTACGCCGCCAACGGCGCTGCCCCCGGCGGGCTCGACGCCGCACTGATGCGTCAAGCATTTCAACCGGGCTAGAGCGGCGGCGGACATCGAGGGTTTCGGGTTCCTCCGAACGTAGCGGCCGAGCTTGGGCGGCCGACGGACGAGCTGGAGCACCGGCGATCCAACCCCGCGCGAACGAGAACAAAACGCCCGCGCCCCGCACGACGTCACGCAGGTCGGCATCAATGGCGTACGCCCCAACAACCCCTCACAC
>JAQBHE010000203.1:0-14431 GCA_032128015.1 Holophagae bacterium | reverse complement strand
TGAGCAGGACCAGCGCCAGCGCCGTCTGCGCGACCACCAGGCCGTTGCGGCCCCAGTGGCGCCGCCGCGTCGCGCCGCGCCCGCCGTCGCGCAGGCCCTGCGGATCGGCGCTCGACGAGCGCACTGCCGGGCCGAGGCCGCAGACCAGGGCGGCGAGGACCGAGGCGCCGAAGGTGAAGAGCAGGGTCGCCGCCGTCACCCCAACCTCGTCGAGGCGCGGGATCTCCGGCGGCGCGAGACGCACGAAGAGCGGCACGGTCGCCCAGGCGAAGGCCACGGCAGCGACGCCGGCGAGCGCCGCCAGCACCACGGCCTCCGCCATCTGGGCGCGGATCAGCCGGCCGCGACCGGCGCCCAGGGCACGCCGCACGGCGAGATCGCGCCGGCGGCGCTCGCCCCGCACCATGAGCAGGTTGGCGACGTTGGCGCAGGCGATCAGCAGCACGATGCCGACCGAGCCGAGCATCACCCACAGTGACGCCGAGACGGCGCCGAGGAGCTCCTTCCCGAGCGCACGCACCACCGGCCGGTGCCGTTCGATCAGGCGGGCGTACTCGGCATCGCCGCCGAAGCGATCGGGCAGGCGTTGCGCCAGGGTCCCGAGCTCCGCTATCAGCGCCTCAGGGGTCACCCCCGGTGCGGTGCGGGCCACCAGCGGTTGGCCGAAGCGGCCCGGCTCGATGCCCTCGGGGCGGACGACCTGGGGCATCCACAGTAGCGTCTGGCGGTTCGGGAACCAGAAGTCCGGTCCCATCACACCGATCACCTGGAGATCGCCTCCCGAGACGTAGTAGGTGCGCCCTATGACCTCGGGATCGGAGCCGAACCAGGTGGTCCACAGGGTGTGGCTGAGGACCACGACCCGCTCGTCCTCGGGCGTCGGCAGGCGGCCGAGGAGCGGCAGCGCGCCAAGGGTCTCGAAGATCTCGGTGCTCGGCGCCGACATCCGGATGCGCTCGATGCGATCTTCGACGCGCAGGGTGCTGGTGAAGCTGTTGAAGGAGGCGACCGACTCGAGCAGCTGGGACTGCTCGCGGTACTGCACCAGGAACTCGGCGGCGACCGGGAACTCCTCGGGGAAGTCGGAGCCTGGCGCCGAGGCGGCGATGTACACCAGCCGGTCGGCCTCGGCCCACGGCAGCGGGTTCAGGAGCACCGCATCAATGACGCTGAAGATGCCGGCGTCGACGCCGATGGCGAGCCCCAGCGTGCCCACGACGACAGCCGTGAAGCCTCGCGACCGGCCGAGAGAGCGGAGGGCGTGGCGGAGATCTCGGGTCCAATCGGTTTCCATGGTTCCCCTCTACGTGTTGCGACCGAGCTTGGTTGCCGCCTTGGGACGAGATCACCGACAGGCACCAACACCCGCGACACGCCGAGAGACGCCAACCGAGGGATCTCCCCCAGATCGCACTAGCAGAGCCGACTTCGTCGAACCGCGAGCGCGCCCTAAGGCCTCACGGGAGACTCGAAGCAGCGCCGTACCTTCCAGCGAGCCCCAGCAGCACCGCTGAAGGCAGCATGACGATTGCGTAGACGGCCGAGGTGAGTGCCATCGTGGAGCTACCGAGCAGGGTTGCGGTGACGAAAGTGGCTGTGGCGACATTCTGCATGCCGACTTCGATGCCGATGGTGACGGTCGAAGCTCTCGAGGCGCGTCCGAGTCTCGCCAGCCCAACCCCCATCGCCATGGCGGCGAGGTTCAGAGTGAGCGCGGTGAGGCCCAGGGTGCTCAGTCCTTCGCGCAGGCGTCGAGGTTCTGCGCGACGATGCCGGAGACGACGGCGAGAAACAGGGCAACCGACACGATCCGAATCGGGACCTCGATCCTCTGGGCTTTGGCGCCCAGGCTTCGACGAACGATCATCCCGACAACGACGGGTGCGATCGAGACCCCGACGAGTTGCCCCATGGTTGGGCCGATCGGCAGGTTGAGAGTCGTCTCCGTATTGGCCCAGAATCCGCCGGCCCATCGGTAGAGCAGTGGAATCGTGAACGGCGTCACCAGGCTTGCGGTTGCCGTGAGGCTGACCGACAGAGCCACGTCTGCGCGAATGAAGTTGCAAAGGGCGCTCGACAGCGCACCCCCGGGGCACAGTGTCAGAACGACGAGCCCGAGGGCGAAGGGCGCCTGGAGTCCAGAGGCGAGGGCGACGCCCACTCCAAGGATGGGTAGCAGGACCATCTGAGCCACCAGGCCGAGTGCCATGAGGCGGGGGGACTGGAGAATGCGTCGAAAGTCGCGAACCTCGAGCGTCAAGCCCAGCCCGAGCATGAGCGTCACGAGAGCAACCGGAACCAGGATCGACACGAGGGCTGAGTCGCGCATGGGGCTCCTAGCGAGAGCCTCGGCCGATCAGGACCCTTGTGGGGAAAACGGCGGCTCCGGCGCCGTGAGACTCGCGTACGAGACGGGCAAACTCTCTTCCGGCGGCGTCGAGCCCGTCCTTGGGAAGAAGGCTGAAAAGAAGCGCCACCGGCGGAGCGACCGTCCCCCAGCGGTGCCAGAACTCCTTCGGGTCCTCGATGACCCAGGGTACGGTCGCTGTTTCGACGGTGACGTCGCGGAAGCCCGCTTCTGCGAAGGCCGATGACAGTCGATCGGGGTCCGAGAGCGGTTGAAAGGTCGGTGTGCCACCCAGCGCGGGCTCTAGTCCGGTGTTGTGGAGTGCAAGAAAGATCGTCCGCATGAGGGGTGTCTCACTGGGATTGGCCACCGTCGTCACAACGGCCCGCGCGCCTTCCCGGATGACGCGGCGCATCTCCTCGAGCGCTTTCGCTGGATCGGGGAACAGGACAATGCCCATGTTGGAGCCCGCCCCGTCGAAGGCCTCGTCCGGGAGCTGCAGCTCCTGACCATCCATGACGAGGGTCTCGACCTCGAGGCGGTCGTCGATCTTGGCTCGAAGAGCTCTCAGCATCTCTTCTGAGAAGTCGATGGCGGTCACCTTTGCTCCGGCGGCCGCAGCTTGCAGGGTCAGAGCTCCGGTTCCGGCTGCGATGTCGAGAAACTGCAAGCCGGAGCTCAGATCGAGCCCCTCCAGTGCCACCGCCGCGACGGCAGAGCTGAAGGGTGCGAACATGGCTTCGTAGTCGTTCGCGAGACTTCCCCAGGTGTTCGCTGCCTGCTGCGAGTTGGCGTCCTGCCGCGGAGAGTTGTGAGCCATCGCCGTCCTCCTTGTCGGTGTGGAAGACAGCCTGCCAGGGGCGCGAGCCTGGCGATATCCCAGAACCCTGGGATTTTGAGGGCCCGCAGTCCCAGGTTTCGGGGATCAGCTCGAGCCGAGTCCGTGTTCGAGGGCGTAACGAACGGCCTGTGTTCGGCCGCCCCGTGCCGGTCTTGGCGTAGATGTGAGTGAGGTGCCGGGTCACGGTGTTGATGCTGATGAAGAGGCGTTCAGCGATCTCGGTATTGCCGGCGCCGTCGGCCACCAGACTGAGCACTTCCCGTTCGCGGGGTGTGAGCTCGGCGAGGGCCGTGACGCCGGTATCGGTCAGGCCGACGAAAGACTTGAGCGCGGCGATCGCCTCGTCGTCAGGCGCTCCGCCGTTGCTGTCGCAGACCTGAAAGCGTGCATGGGGAATCCTCGCCGCCAGCTCCCGACTGCGCTCTTCGCTCGCGAGCGCGTTGCGCTGGTCGTGCATCACGAGCGTGGGAGCCTCCACCTTCTCCAGGTCGTCGGTGACGTCCCAATCCCGTCGCGCCTGAAGGAACTCGAAGAACTCCGTCTGCGTCGTTGCATCTCGCAGCAGTGCGGCCCATTGACGAGCTTGTTCGGCGTCCTGCCACCCCAGGGCCGCCTGGGTGATCGACTCAGTGAAGAGCGGCCAATCGGTTGCCGCCATCTCGAATAGCGAGCGCATGCGGGGCGCCTGGCCATGCGTCTCGTCACGGGCGAAGCTGCTCCAGAGAATCAAGTGCGAGACTCGTTCTGGGTGTCTTGCTGCGTAGGCGATCGCGGGAAGTCCGCCGGTTGCCCAGCCGAAAAGGACCGACGGCTTGGGCGACGTGGCTGTGGCGACGGTCTCTATGTCGAGGAGCAGAGTGTCGATGGTGAGGTCTGTCTCACCTCGGCTCGATAGGCCGCTGCCCCGGTGGTCGAAGCGCACCAGAGAGAAGCTCCGAGCCAGCGCCTCGTACCAGTGCCGGACGCCGTCGATTCCCCATTCCGAACGGACGTGGCTGAGCTGCACGTTTGGTGAATGAATGAGGGTCGGCCCACGCCCTAGCTTCCAGTAGGCGATGTCGAAGCCGTCTTGGGTACGCGCGTATCGAATCGCGGGTGCTGTCGACATGCTCGCAGTCTACGCCGGCCTCTACGTCATCCGCGCCAGCGATCTGCTCGC
Organism: Holophagae bacterium; assembly: GCA_032128015.1. GTDB lineage: Bacteria > Acidobacteriota > Thermoanaerobaculia > Multivoradales > Multivoraceae > JAQBHE01. The sequence goes on along the minus strand of JAQBHE010000203.1, from coordinate 10,084 downwards.
CGCCATCCAGCGCCAGCGCCAGGTGCGGGTGCTCGCAGAGGTGGGCAAGCTGTAGGCCGCTACGGACACTGATTCATCGAGTTGCAAGGAAGAGAGGTCTCCGAATCCGGGGATCGGTTCGGCTTCGGGACGTTCTGGCTCACGTTCGACCCGTCGTCGCTGACGAACCTACAGGTCACGCACGCGCCGCAGCAGCATGAATTCTGACAGCTCACCGCCCCCGAGGCCGTGAACCTGCACCGGTAGACGGAGTCTTCGGCCAGCGTGCGCGCCAGCCGGGCGCGGAGCAACGGCTTGGTCGGCGCCGGTGCTCCGGTCTGCTCCTGGTAGCTGGCGAGTAGATCCGGGTCGCGAGAGAGCAGGCAGTTGTCAACGACGAAGGTCTCGTTGCGAAAAGCCGAGGTGAGATAGCAGTTCGGCTTGATCAGGGGCGTCGCCTCGCGGTCGATCTGCCGGCTCAGGTCGGCGACGGTGAATCCGGGCGCGCTGTGGGCCTCGCCAAGCAGGATCAAGGCCGTGTTGGAGTAACGGAGCTTGCCGATCTCCGCGCTGGCCCCGAATCCGCCGTCGTCGCCCTGGATGGCGAGCTGACCACGGGCGAGATCGGCGGGGCTGAACGCCAGATAGTCAGGATACAGATCGGCCAGGGTCTCTTCCTGCCGGGTCGACTCTTGGCAAGCGACGACGCCCGCACTCAATGCGATGACCAGCCATGCCACTCGGACCGCTTCCGTCGTTCCGGCTTTCATTCTGGACCCCCTTTGGTTTGTCTATCGTTACATCCCGACCGCACGAGCAGCAGTTCGACTGATTCACCAACGCAGGAACTCGTCGTACGTCTTCCCCGACATCACCTCGACCAGGGCCGCCAACACATCCTGGCTGAGGCCGTATTGCCAGACCTCGCCTGGATGGTTGTGGAGCGGGGCCTCCCCGAGTCCTCTCGCAAGGTCGCCGATCGTCCGGTCGGCGCTCGCGCTGGCGGCGATCTGCTGGTAGTAGAGCCGTCCCTCGGCATCACGCGGCCCGGCATAGCTGATGCCTGAGGTGTGAGTCAGAAGATCACGAATCGTGATGTCGCGGCGGGCCGGCACCAGACGATGGCGCGGCGCGTCTGTCCCGGGCTCGTTGTCATGGACCACTGGGGGTCGCCCAGCTCGGGAATCCACGCTTGGCGGGCGTCGACAGGAACAGCCCTGTTCCTCGTGCAGCATCATGACCGCCACTCCGGTAACCGCTTTGGTCATCGAGTACATGCGGAAGAGAGCCTCGGACGTCATCTTCTTCTTCTGCTCGCGGTCGGCGTAGCCCCAGGACGAGAGATAAGCGACCTTGCCGCGGCGAGCAACGAGACTCATGGCGCCGGCCATACGGCCCTCGTCGACGTGCGCCTGCATCACTTTGTCGATGCGCGCGAGACGCTCGGCCGACAGACCTGTGCCGGGTCGATCGAAGGAAGGGCGGTGAGCTCGGTGTCATTGGCGTTGGGGCTGGCGGCGACGGCAGGAACGACCGAGACGGCCGCCGTCAGCACCAGAAGGATGGCAAGCCTGGAACCAGTCATGGTGGACCTCCGCATCTCGAGAAGGGTTCAGCGCGCTGCTGGGAAGAACCGGTCAGGGCTCGATTGTAGCCCCTCGACATGCCAGTCACCGTGTCTGGCAGTAGCGCATCGTGTGCAGCTTGGGCTGCGGGATGTGCATCAGCAGGCGAGCGAGCTTCCCTCTAAGGGGCCGACTCCGTCGGGCACTCGAGTGACCACCGTGGAGTGGACGCCGAAGGCGACATTCCGCAAGCGAGTCCATTGCGTCAAAGGTCGCCTGGGAGCCACCGAATGCCCCCCTCGCCGTGCTGCGATAGAGAACGGAGCCATCGGCAGCCTAGGACATTCTCGATTCCGGGCAAGGCTCTGGTCTGAGTCGGGCGCGCATGGCGACGGCTGATTCCACGAGTCTGCGCCTGTGCCGGCCGCGGAAGCTGAACTAGAGGGCGTGGCGGAGGGGAGGCTTCTCGTAGGCCGACGCTCGCGAGCGACTTGACAGTCGCGACTCTGCATACATAATTACATGTATGAGCATCAGGACTATCGCCGTCGATTCGCGGGTCTATGAACAGCTGGCGCAGGCGAAAAGGGAGGGCGAGTCCTTCTCCAGGGCGATCGACCGGCTCCTCCGGGAGGTCGGCGCCGCGCACACGGGGCGCGACGTCCTCCGGGCTCTCGAAGAGGTCGTCCCGCTGCCGGAAGAGGATGCCGCGGCGATGCTGGCCGTCGTGGAGGAGAACCGGGCGGGCGAGGGGTGGGAGGAGCATGATCTGCCTTGACACCACCTTCCTGGTCGATCTGTGGCGGGAGAAGGACGTCGCGACCTCGCCGGCGAGGAGGCTGCTGGCGGAGCACCCCGGGGAGGAGATCGCGGTTCCGGCGCATGCGGCTGGTGAGTTCCTCGAGGGCGGAGCGGCGGTGTCGCCGCGGCGGCTGGCCGACTCGCTCGCGTTCCTTCGGCTCTTCAGGGTCGGGGAGGTCGGGGTGGAGACGGCTCTGCGGTATGCGCAAATCGTCGCCCAACTGCGCCGGTCCAGGGCGCTCACCGGCCGTTCCAAGCCTGACCTGTGGATTGCGGCGTGGGCGGCCGAGCACTCGGCGCCGCTCGCCACCCGAAACGTGCAGCACTTCCAGCGTGTGCCTGAGCTCCGGTTGATCGCCTATTGATCGACAAGGATCTCCGCACCGAGCCGCGCACGCGTTGGCGGGATGGGAACGAGGGGAGCCGGGGCGCCCGCCCACGGCTCCGCTGTCGCGCTCCTCCTACCCTCCCCGATACCCAGGGCCCGAGTCAGCGCGGAGTCGAGCTCACGCAGCCTCTCACCTCGAAGCTCGGTGACGAAGTGGGTGAGCTTCGACTTGAACACCAACGCCAGGAAGTCTCTATTGACGATGTTAATGTCCCCGACTCCGCGGCAGGACTCGCTGCCGCCCCCGGCCATCTCCGAGTCCGATGGAGGCTCCCGACACCCAGGAAAGCCGGCGACAGGCTGGAAGCCCGAGCTAGAGCCGAAGCAGCGCCTTCTCGCGTTCGAACTGAAGCACCCGCGCGTCGGGGTCGACGACCACCCGCTGCGGTTCGAAGGCGCAATCGAGCAAGAGTGCGCCCTCGGATAGCGAGCAGAGAGTCTTCCCAGCAGCCAGCCCAGCCCGTGGCAGAAGCCAGGCAGGATCGCGGGCCGTATTACTCCGGCTCCGCCTTGATCCTGATCTCTACGCGACGGTTGAGCTGGCGGCCGGAGGCGGTCTCGTTCGACTCGCGGGGATCCATCTCTCCGTAACCGAAGCTCTCGATCCGCGAGCTCGCAACACCCTGAGACGAAAGATAGCTGCTCACTGTCTGGGCGCGCCGCATGGACAGGTTCTGATTGTGCTCCTCGGAGCCCGTCGAGTCGGCGTGGCCGGAGACCTGGATCATCGTATCCGGGTACTTCACCAAGACGCCAGACATGTCGCCGAGAGTCGCTCGCGAGCTGGGACGCAACGTCGACGAATCGACGGCGTAGAGGATGTCGCCGCGGATCGTGACGGCGATTTCGTCGGCGGCGGTGCGTGCGACCTCGATTCCCGCGAGCCGCTCGAGCTCCGCCTGCTGCTTGTCCATCCGGTGTCCGACCGCCACGCCGACTCCCGCACCGACGGCGGCTCCGATCAAGGCCCCGGTATTCCGGTTCCCGGACCGGTTGCCGACGGCCGCTCCGGCCACCGCGCCTGCGGCCGCTCCAATCGCAGCGCCCTGCTTGGTCTTTCGGTGTGGATCCGTTGCCGAAATGCATCCCGTAACCGCGACGCAGAAAATTGCAATGATGGTGACACTGTGAGATTTCAAAGGTTCTCCTTTTCGTTTTGACTGCTGCTGCTGACTCTCGAACTTGGGTGCACAGCGCGGATGACTCCTGCGTCATCGCAAACGCGGATCGCGACTCTCTCCTGCGGTGAACGCACGCCATGGAGTGCGAGATCTCTGGCCACCCGGCCCGTCTCCAACAGTACGGGCCCAGGAGCCCGCCCGACAGAGCAAGAACTACCCAAGCGTTTGACGGGGCAGCGGTAGTAACTACGTAGGGGATCGCCGTCCCCGCATTGCCGGTCCGTGCCGCTGCAGCGATCGTGAGGCTTCACGATCAACGAGAGGAGGCGGCTGCGGCGGATGGGTCAGCGAGGGAGTTCCGCAAGGCTGCTGCAGGCGAGAAGCGGGAAACGTCTGGTGGCTGTAAGCCCCTTGTCTTCAGGTGGAGCCGACGGCCGGACGTGAACCGCTGACCGACTGACTACGGTCCCGATGCCCGAAGACCTCGACGTGCGACGTGGTCTGCTCCTGCTGCCGCCGATTCCCTGGGCTACAGCCGGAGCAGCGCCTTCTCCCGTTCGAGCTGAAGCACCCGCGCGTCGGGGTCGACGACCACTCGCTGTGGCTCGAACCCGCAATCGAGCGTCACCTCGGCCGATTCGCCAGCGTCCAGCATCACGGTTGCGCGCGATTCCAGGTAGGGTTCTTCCGCGGTCTTCGCCGCGTTCTTCGACGCGGTACCGGCCTCCGGATCCGGGAACCGGACCCCGCGCTCCGCCGCCACCTCGACCGGCATCCGGCCGCTGCCGGCGTTCTCGACCGTAACTCGCAGCTGCCAACGCTCGCCGATCTTCTCTATCCGGTGGTCGCGCAGCCGATACTCGGGCACCACGACCGCGAAGAACCACTGATCGACGAACTCCTGGAACTTCGCAGGGTCGGCGGCATAGGGGCGCAGGGTCTCGACCAGATCTTCGAGCAGCGGGTGATCGGGGCCAGGGATGAAGCGACGCTGGAACTCCTGGAGTCCGGCGAGCGCCGCCTCGCGACCCATCAGGTCATGGAGCATCCACATCACCCATCCGCCTTTGTCGTAGGTGACCGTGGTGTCGCCGGCGCGGCTGCCGTCGATCTTGACCAGCGGCCGCTCGGAGTCGACCTGGCGCTCGTCGCCGTAACGTTCTTCGATGCGCTTGCAGAACTCGATACGCTCGCGCTCGCCCTTCACTTGTTGGAAAAGCAAGATGGTCGAGTAGTGCGACATGCCCTCGGAGAGGATGTTTGCGCCCGGGCCGTTGCCGGGGGTCACCAGGTTGCCCCACCACTGATGCGCCGCCTCGTGGGCGGTGACGAAGAACGCGGCGTTGGTGCGCGGGTCGCTCTTGGTCAGGAACCCGATGCCCTCGGAGAAAGTGATGTTGGTGGGGAAGCCCTGGGCGTACTGCGCAAGGTTCGGGAACTCGCTGAGCTTGAGCTCGGCCCACGGGAACGGGAAGAACCACTCCGAGTAGTAGCGACGCGCCGCCTGCAGGGCTTCGGAGATCTCGTCGATGTTGTAGCGATGCTGCGGGTGGAAGAACACGGCGGTGCCGCCGGCCCGCCGCACTTCCCAGCGCCCGGCGACCACGTTGAGCAGCTTCACCGGGTAGTCGCTCTCCCAGACCGCGATGCGCTTGCCGTCGACCACTCCTTCCTCGACCAGGGCGCCGACCGAGTTCGCGGTGTAGGCCTCAGGCGTGGTCACTCGTACCCGGGTGCGGAAGGGCAGCGGGGTGCCGAGCGCCGGTTCGAGGACCTGGCGATAGTGGTCGGCCGGGAAGTCCTTGGACTGGTAGCGGTTGTCCTCGTCGATGCCGATGCCTTCGAGGAAGCCGAGCACCGGCAGGAAGCTGGGTGAGAACATGTGGAGCACCACCCCCGAAGGCAGGATGAACTGGCCAGTGCCGCCGCCGTTCTTGGTCGCGCCATCGGGCACACGGCCGTGGTGCGAGAAACCGATGTCGTGGGACTCGCCAGGCGCGATCGGCTGGCCGAGGTCGAAGACCACCAGCCCCGAACGGTCTTCGGGCTCGAACGGCGCGCCGTCGACCGTCCATGCCAGGTCGTCCCACGACGGCGAGATCGTGAACGGGAAGCTGCCAAGCGGCCGCTCGCGGTGATTGGAGATGGTGAACGTGCCGCGAGCGACAAACGAGCGCGCCGCGGGCTCGAGATCGAGGTCGAGATCGAGGAACGAGATCGCCGGCAACGGCGCCTCGTTCCAGGTGGTGAAGTTGCGCCGCCAGTAGTCCTTCGCGGCCTTCTCGGCGGGCTCACCCTGGTAGCCCTGGCGGACCTGGTAGCCGAGGACGCCGAGCGCGATCGCCGGCACCACCGCGAACGGCGCGAGTCGCAGCGCGCCGCGGGTGATCGAGCGCGGCGCGAGCCGGTGAATGGCCCGGCCATGGTCGAGGTCGCGGCGTCCGAACAGCCGCACTGACACCGCGACGAACAGCACGCTCAGACCGAGCACGGCCGCCCGGTTGAGCAGCAATGGGCCGCGCTCGAGCTCGAAGGTGCCGAGGTCGCTCCACGAGATCGCTGACCATAGGTTCCAATTGAACGGCCAGATCATCTTGCCGCGAAACTGGAAGTAGCCGGTCGCAATCAGCGCCGCGAGCGCCAGCGCGTAGGTGGTGTAGCGCTCGCGGGTGAGGGCGTAGAGCGCGGTCGCGAACGAAGCCCAGACCAGGAATGTCGGCACGAGGAGCAGGCCCCAGACCAGGGCGAAGGGTGCGATCTCGAACGGCGCTCGGTGAGCGACCAGCAAGGCGATGATCGCGCCGAGCAGCGAGGCGAGCAGGATCACCACGCCGACGACGCTGTTGGCGAGCGCCTTGCCGAACAGGATCGACGCGGTGCGCAGTGGTGTTGCGTAGTAGATCTGGGCGAAACCGGTGGTGCGCTCGCGCTCGAGCGACTCGACGGTGTAGAACAAGAGCAGCAGGCAGACCAGGAGGGTAAGGGTGTTCATTGCCCCGACCGCGATTGTCCCGGAGGTGACGATTAGCGGGATGCCGAACGGTCCAATCGCGAGGAGCGCTGCGCCGATCACCTGGGCGAGGATCAGCGGCACGAACAGGTAGAGGCCGGGCTGGTGGCGCAGCTCGCGCGCCTCGGTGCGGGTGACCTCGAGCAGCCCCTCGAAGAGGCTTGGGCGTCGCGACACCATCCGCAAGTTGGCGAGGGTCGGCTGGGTCGCGGTCGTCGTCGAGTCGGTGACCGTCGATTCGGTGGCCGTCGCAGCGACGATGGGCGAGCGCCTTCGGGTCGGCATGTCGCCAGCGATCGCCCGCCGGAGATGACCCACCGAGGCTGCCACCATCCCCAGACCGGCGACCACGATCCACGACCGATTGACCCAGAACACCCAGTCGAAGGTCAGCGGTTGGGTGTTGTAGAAATCGACCCCGCGGTCGACCTTGAGCCAGGTCTCGTTGAGCCAGCGGAATCCCGACGGATCGACCGCCATCAGTAGGCGGTTCCAGCGCAGGTCGAGCCAGCTCGGCGACCAGCTGAACAGAAACGAGAAGGCCAGGGTGATGAACGCCACCGGCAACAGCGCGATCAGGATCGGCCGGCGGCTGCGCTCGCCGATTCCAAAGGCGGTGCCCGAGAAGAACACCACGGTCGGCAGCGCCATCGCGAGCGCTGGCACCAGGTAGGCGCCGAAGTGAAACGGTCCGCGGATCTCCGAGGCGTTCGCGGTCGGCATCAGCTGGAAGAACAGCGCGGTGAGGGTCATGTGGATCAGCCCCACCGCGCCGAACGACAAGAGCACTCCGAGGTACTTGCCCCAGACATACTCGGCCGGACGCAGCGGCGTGCTGTGCAGGAGCTCGCCGACCCCCAGCGTGTCGTCGTCGAGGACCGCGGTGCCGGCGGTCATCGTCGCGAAGAACGAATAGAGCAAGAACACCATCATCGTGGTGATCTGGGCGATTGCGAACTGCGAGTTGATCCAGGCTTTGGTGCCGCCCACCGACGAGTCGCCCGACGAGATCGTGACGTTGCCGCTCGACAGACCGAACGCGGTGAGCGCGACGATCGCGATCAGGATCCAGAAGGCCGGTCGCCGGGAGTTGGTGCGCAGCTCGAGCAGGATCACTGCCCCCAGGCGCCTGAAGCTCAAGCTCGAGCCTCCCCGACTTCGGCGCTCGCATCGGCGAGACCTTGCTGCATCAGCACCAGGTAGGCGTCTTCGAGGGTGGGGGCGACCTCTTGGAAGTCGCCCGGTGGCGACTCGCCGCTCGGCTCGTGCAGCCTTACCCGGTTGCGTCCCTCGACCAGGTAGGCCTGGGTGACCCGGCGCTCGCGACGCAGCGTCTCGAGCTCGTCATTCGACGCGATGCCCTCGAAGATCCGGCCCTCGAGCCGCTGGCGCGCCGCGCTCGGAGTGGTCTCGGCGATCAGCCTGCCCTGGCGGATCACCGCAAAGCGCGGGCACAGCACCGCGACGTCCTCGACGATGTGAGTCGACAGCAGCACCGTGCGGTCCGAGGCGAGCTCGGCGAGCAGGCGGTAGAAGCGCAGCCGTTCTTCGGGGTCGAGGCCGGCGGTGGGCTCGTCGGCGATGATCAGATCGGGGTTGCCGGCGATCGCCTGGGCGATGCCGAGGCGTTGGCGCATCCCGCCCGAGTAAGTCTTGACCTTGCGCTTGGCGGCGTAGCCGAGATTGACGCGATCGAGCAGCGCGGCGCACAAGTCGCGCAGGCTGCCCTCGCCGGTCACTCCCTTGAGGCGCAGCAAGTGCAGCAGCATCGCCTCGCCGGTGAGGTTGGGGTAGAACCCGAAAGACTGCGGCAGGTAGCCCAGGCGCGACCACACCTCCTCGGGGTGGCCGAGGATGTCGCGGCCGTCGAGCCGCACCTGACCTGACGTCGGCTCGAGCAATCCGGCGAGGATCCGCATCAGCGTCGTCTTGCCGGCGCCGTTCGGCCCCAGCAGCCCGAACATGCCCTGCGGGATGTCGAGGTCGACGCCCTGGAGCGCGGCGACTGGACCGGGGTAGACCTTGACCAATTGGCGAATCTCGAGCATGGGGTCCTTTCGTGAACGGGTGCGGGGAAGCGAGCTCTTGCTCGACTTACGCGCCGGAGCGCGTCGCGGTTACACGCCGGTCGTGAGGCTCCGTCCTCCTTCTTTGGCTCTTGTTGGCGCTTCGGGCATGTCAGACGAGCTCGGCCGATGCACTCGCACTAGACCCTCCTGGGCGATGGTGGCGACGCAGACGCCGTCGCGCCGGTAGAGGTGGCCGAACAGGATCGCGCGGCCACCGGCGGCCATCGGGCTGTGGCTGTGGCACAGGTGCCAGTCGCTCATCGAGACGTCGCCGTGGATCCACAGGGCGTGGTCGAGGCTGACCGAATGCAACTGGTGGCGGCCGAGGGCGTAGGGCATGCGCGCGGTCGCGAGCAGCGTGCGGTCGCTGGCGTACACCAGCATCGCGCGCTGGAGCAGGGGGTCATCGGCAAGCTCGCCCTTGACCCGCAGCCAGTTGTCCTGCCGGGGCTCGGCGGTGCGGCCCGGCTCGACCACCTCGGGGTCGCACAGCCGCACCTCGACCGCGCTTTCGTACGGTGCGAGCTCGAGGCCAAGCGTGTTCAGGTAGCGTCGCGAGCGTTCTTCCTCGCGGTCTGGGAGGCCGTCCGGCTCGGGGGCGGAGGGCATCACGATCGTCTGCTGTCCCAGCCCGGGCTCGTCGCGTGCGAAGCTCAGGACGGCAGTGAGGATCGGCTCGCCGTCTTGGCTCACCGCGACCTGGCGGGTGCTGAACGAGCCGCCGTCGCGAACCCGGGTCACCTGGTGCCGGAGCGCGGCTCGGGGCGCGCCCGGTCGCAGAAAGTAGGCGTGCAGCGAGTGCAGCTTGCGCCCGTCGTCGACGGTGCGCCCGGCGGCGATCACGGTTTGTGCCGCGACCAGACCGCCGAACAGACGGTGCCGTCCGCCACCAGGATCGCCGACGAAGACGTCGTCGGCAAGCGGCTCGAGGTCGAGTGCCTCGAGCGTGCGCTCGAGGATGTCTGGGGCCTCGGGCATCGCCGCATTGTAGTGAGGAGCGAGCCAGACGCGGATCGGTGGGGGCCCCCCGGGTACGGTCTTGCCGGCAAGAGCGATAAGGTCCAGCGCCGCGACTCTCCATCTCGACTTCGAGGAACTACGCCCATGAACCGAATCGCAATCCTCAGCTCTTGGTGTCTGGCCCTCGCCCT
>JAQBHE010000202.1:0-3394 GCA_032128015.1 Holophagae bacterium | reverse complement strand
ATGCCGACGTTGCTCGAGCTCAGCGGTCTTTCGGTTCCGGACAAGGCCCAGGGCCAGAGCCTGCGCCCGTTCTTCACCAACCCCGATACTCCGTGGCGGCGACCGGCGATCACCGAGCTCCCGTTCAACCTCCGGGGACTGGCGGCGTCCAGCATCATTGTGGACGGCTGGAAGCTCGTCCGCATCGGTCCGCTCGATGCCGAGCCCGAGTATCGGCTCTACGATCACCGGCAGGATCCGCTGAATCTGCTCGATCTCGCCGCCGACAACCAGAAGATCGTCGCTCGCCTCGCCCAGACGCTGGACAACTGGCACGCCGGAGCCCAAGCGGCGCGGCTCGACGACTCCGCCAGCACGGCCACCCTCGACGCCGACGAGCTCGAGCGCCTACGCAGTCTCGGCTACGTTCAGTAAGGAGACGTTTCATCCAGTACCGTCGAATACGGCGCCGCCGAATACAGTGCCGTCGAAGACTTGCCCCTGCACTCCTGCTCGCCGCTCTCTCAGCAGCGCCCATCCTGGGCGCGCCCACCTTGGGCAACGCGCTCCCGGGCGCCAGCGTCTACTTCCCTCCCGCGGCAGGCGATTGGGAGACCATCGACCCCAAGGTCGCGGGCTGGGACGTCGCCGGTCTCGAGGCCGCGTTCGCCTACGCCGGCGAGCAACGATCGAGCGGACTGTTGGTGCTCTACGGCGGCCGGATCCTCGCCGAACGGAACTGGGAGATCGAAAAGGACAGCGCCCGTCCCGAGCGCTACTCGAGAATGGTGGCCGGCCGCGATAACGGCGGACGCGCGATCGAAGACGTGGCGTCGGCGCAGAAGAGCGTCGTGTCGTTCCTCGCCGGCATCGCTCGCGCCAACGGCCTTCTCGACTTCGATGCGCCCGTCGAGCGATACCTCGGCGCCGGTTGGTCAAAGGCGCCATCAGCGGCCGAGGCGGCGATCACCGTCCGCCACTTGATGTCGATGTCGAGCGGGCTCACGGTCAAGCTCGAGCTCGAGCAACCGGCCGGAAAGACCTGGCGCTACAACACCAACGCCTACAGCAAACTGATACCGGTGCTCGAGAAGGTCTCGGGACTCTCGATCGCCGACATCACCACAGCCTGGCTGACCTCGCCGATCGGGATGGCCGACAGCCACTGGGCGCCACGGCAGTGGGTCGAAGCCGACGCCGACGCCAACGCCATCGGCTTCGCGACCACCACCCGCGACCTCGGGCGCTTCGGCATCCTGGTCCTCGCCGGTGGGCACTGGCGGCAGGAGGATCTTCTCGGTGACCCCGGCTACTTCGAACAGGCGTGGTCGCCGTCGCAGCCTCACAACCGCTCCTATGGCCTGCTGTGGTGGCTGAACTCCGAGCCCGCCAGACCCGCGCGCGCCGCCGAGGCCCGCCGGCTTGCGCCCGCAGCCCCCCATGACATGGTCGCGGCCCAGGGCGCTCTCGGGCGCAAGCTCTACGTGGTGCCGAGCCTGGGACTGGTAGTCGTCCGCCTCGGCGACGAGCCCGCGAGCGACTTCAACGATCAACTGTGGCGGCGCCTGGTGAGTGCGGCGCCGCGAGCGAACTGACTACCGAAGGCGACCAAGATGACCCGAAACAACGAACGCAACGCGCCGTCGTCGAGCGCAACCTGGTGGCGGGCGGCGCTGACGGCTGCAGCGCTGATCCTCCTCGCAGGCTGCCCCGCCCCCGACTACGACCTCGTGATCGCCAACGGCCGGGTCATCGACCCCGAGTCCGAGCTCGACGCGGTTCGCCACCTGGGAATCCGCGCCGGCGTGATCGTGAAGGTCAGCGAGAACGAGCTTCGCGGCGTCGAGAGCATCGACGCCAGCGGTCTGGTGGTGGCTCCGGGATTCATCGACCTCCACGCCCACGGCCAGGATCTCGAGAACGATCGACTGCAGGTGATGGATGGCGTGACCACCGCCCTCGAGCTCGAGATCGGGGTCGCCGATGTCGACGAGTTCTACGAACAGCGACGCGGCAAGGCGATCAACCACTACGGCGCCACGGTGTCTCACCCACGCAACCGCATGGTCCTGATGGGCGACCCCGGAGCGTTTCTCCCCACCGGCGCCGCCGGCACCCGCGAGGCCACCGACCCCGAGATCGAGGATCTGCGCCGGCGCATCGAGCACGGACTCGAGCGCGGCGCGATCGGGGTCGGATTCGGCCTCCAGTACACCCCCGGCGCCTCGCGTAGCGAGGTCATCGAGATGTTCCGGGTGGCCGCGCGTTACGGAGCGCCAGCTTACGTTCACCTGCGCTACTTCGGTCCGCTCGAACCGGCCAGCGGTGTCGGCGGCCTCGAGGAAGTTCTGGCGGCGGCGCTGATCACCGGAGCGCCGCTGCACGTCGTCCACATCAACTCGAGCGGCGGCAAAGCGGCGCCCCAGATGCTGGAGATGATCGCCGGCGCCCGCGGCCACGGCCTCGACGTCACCACCGAGTGCTACCCCTACACCGCCGGCGCCACCCGCCTCGAATCGGCGCTGTTCGACGGCAACTGGCGCGAAGCGTTCGGAATCTCCTACGGCGACCTGCAATGGGCGGCGACCGGCGAGCGTCTCACCGAGGAGAGCTACTTCCGGTATCGGCAACAGGGAGGTGCGGTGATCATCTTCATGAACTCCCAGGAAGTGGTCGACCAGGTGGTGCAGAGTCCGTTGACCATGATCGCCAGCGACGGCCAGATCGAAAACGGCGCCGGTCACCCCCGAACCGCCGGCACGTTCTCGCGGATCCTAGGACGCCACGTCCGCGAGAAGCGCGCGCTCACCCTCGTCCAGGCGCTGCGCAAGATGACCTTGATGCCATCCCAACGCCTCGAGGGCCGGGTGCCGGCGATGCGCAACAAGGGCCGTATCCGCGAAGGCGCCGATGCCGATATCGTGGTGTTCGACCCCGAGCGAATTATCGATCACTCCACCTACCAGGAGCCGGCGCTGCCGTCGGAGGGCATGCGCTTCGTGCTGGTGGCCGGGACCCCGGTGGTCCGCGACGGTGGCCTGGTCCCCGACCAGCTGCCGGGTCAGCCGATTCGCGCGCCGTTGCCGGCTGCGGGCGCTGCCGCGCCAGACGTGAGCGGTGCCGAAGCCGCGCCCGACGACTCTCGGTGATCGCTCCCCAGCCCCCGAGACCGGCACGGCCCCGAGTCAACTTTCAGGCGGCCGGGCACGGAGAGATCTCGCGCTCGAGACGCTGGCCCAGCCGCCCGCGCGCCTCCTCCAGGTCGTAGTCCATCTGCAGGCCCATCCAGATCGAGCTAGCCGAACTGTCGTCGACCCTCCGACCCCTGCATCACGAGGGCCGCCGTTCACCTCCGAACGTAGCGGCCGAGCTTGGGCGGCCGAGTGACGAGATGTCGGGGCGTACTCTATTGCTG
>JAQBHE010000201.1:0-2936 GCA_032128015.1 Holophagae bacterium | reverse complement strand
GCCACGTACCAAGAACCGGGAGTCGACGCCGACGCGGTGGCCGCCGCGCTCGCAGCCGAGCTGCTGCTCCTGGCCGGTTGGCTCGACCTCGACAGAGTCACCGTCGAGCGCCGCGGCGATCTCGCGAGCCGGCTGCGCTCGGCGATCCTCGCCGCATCCTGAACCGCGCTGCAACAGACGCGCGCGGCGCGAGTCAGGGTGATCGTTTCAGGTAGACCCGCAGCGCCGCCTTGCGCACCCCCTCGCGTAACGCTTGGCTCTTGACGAGCACTCGCAGGTCGGCGGTGCGCAGCAGGTCGAGCAAGCGGATGGCGAGCGGCGTCGGGGTGCGCGGGTTGCGAACCAAGGCGAGCTGGATCTCCGGGTTCCCCGAGAACCGGCGGTCGTCGGCAACCCGCTGCAGCACCGGCGCGACCGACTGAGGATTGCGCGCGATCTCGTGGACCTCCTTGAGCTCGAGCCACGGGTTCGAAAGCAGCGCCATGACGACCTGCGGCGAGGTATCCCGCAAGAGAATCTGGCGCTGGCCGCGGGAGGCACGCAGAGCAAGACGCATCCGCCGGTTGGGATCGAGTCGGCGGATCTCGAAGGCGGTGGCGACACCGCTGTACTCTCCTGACTCGGCGCCATCGGGACCGTCACCGCCCTCCGATTCAACCTGCTCGGCTGGCTTCTCGTCATCGAGCTCCGCGGGCTCCTCGAGCTCCACTTGCTCGCCAAGCTCCTCGAGCTCGCGGAGCCCTTCGAGCTCGCCGAGGATCCGTCGCACTTCCGCTTCATCCGCAGCAGCGTCGCCCTCATTGCCCCGCAGTCCGACGTCGATCGCCGTCTCGGGATCCGGCACGGGAGCAAGCGGCTCGTCTCGATGGTGTGGGCGCGTGACCGCGTCTTCTGCGACATCCACGGGTTGCCATTCCTCGACATCGAGGATCGTCCCGAATAGCTCGGTGCCGCTACGAAACACTTGTTTCACCCGGGCACTCGCGGCGAGGGTGCGAGCCGCGCTCACCAACCGCACTCGCAGCCGCGCTCCTTCCTCGACCCTCACCGCTAGCCGCAAGATCGGATCTTGAGCCGAAGCACGCTCGAGGAATGCCTCGAGCTCGCGATCACTGTCGAAACGGGCCTCGATCCCGCCCTCGGAGACTTGCGTCTCGACCGCCATCGACTCGCCCTTCCTTGTCGACCAAGCCGCAGTCAGGATCGGCCTAGTCGTCGACCAACCAGGGGCTGCGCCCGGAAAGCAGCAGGCTCTGGGAGTCGATCGTCGAAGCGCTGCCGTTAGGCGCCGCGCGGCTCGAGACCGCGCCGCCCAAGGCTGCGCGCAGGTACTCGTCGTCGCGACCGAGGCGCCAGGTGTTGATGTTGTCGGCGAGGTGCCGGAACAAGATCTCGTCACGCACCGCCACCCGCAGTTTGGGGTCCTGGATCGGCACCAGCAATTCGACCCGGCCGTCGAGGTTGCGCTGCATCAAGTCGGCGCTGCCGATCAGGATCTCTTCGTCACCGCTGTTGTGGAAATAGTAGATCCGCGAATGCTCGAGAAACCGACCGACCAGCGACGTGACGACGATGCTCTCGCTCAGCCCCACAACACCGGCCTTGAGGCAACAGATCGCCCGTGGCTGGAGCTCGACCTTCACCCCGGCCTGGGCGGCGCGGTAGAGCGCTTGGATACACGCCGGGTCGACCAGGGCGTTCATCTTGAACGCCAGATGGCCGTCACCCGTCTTGCGGTGGCAGGCGATCTCGCGCTCGATTCGCCGCAGCAGCTCCTGGCGCATCGTGCCGGGCGCCACCAGCAGCTTGCGGTACTGCTGCTTGCGCGAGTAGCCGGTGAGCGCGTTGAACAGGTCGGAGACATCGGCAGCGATGTCGGGGTCGGCGGTGAAGTAGCCGAGATCGCCGTAAATACGCGCGGTCACCGGGTTGTAGTTGCCGGTCGCCAGGTGCACGTAGCGAACGATGCCGTCGCCCTCGCGACGCACCACCAGGCACGCCTTGAGGTGGGTCTTGAGCCCCATCAGGCCGTAGACCACGTGGACGCCGGCGCGCTCGAGCGCTTGGGCCCAGTCGATGTTGTTGGCCTCATCGAAGCGCGCCTTGAGCTCGACCACCGCCGACACCTGCTTGCCGTTGGCGCGCGCCTTCATCAGCTGGGCAACGATCGGCGACGAAGGACCGACCCGGTAGAGCGTCTGCTTGATCGCCAGCACCGCCGGATCGTGCGCCGCCTCGCTGACGAAATCGACCACCGGTGCAAAGCTGTCGTAGGGGTGGTAGAGCACCACCTCGCGGCGCTTGAGCACGCTGAACATGCTCTCGCCGCTCGCCGAGAAGCCCGGCACCCGCGGCTGGAACGGCGGTTCCTTGAGCTTGGGGCGATCGACCGCGGTCAGCTCCTGGAGGTCGCCGAGCCCGAGCGGAACATCGGAGTAGAACACCTGGTAGGGCGCGAGGCCGAGGTTCGACACCAGGATCTCGCGGATCCGCGCCGGGGTCTCGCTCGAGACCTCGAGCCGCACCGCCGACCCGAAGTGTCGCTGGTCGACGAAGTCCTGCATCGTCGCCAGGAGGTCCGCGGCTTCGTCCTCTTCGATCTCGAAGTCGGCGTCGCGGGTGACCCGGAACGGGTAGGCGGCGCGGATCTCGAGCCCCGGGAACAGCAGGTCGAGGTTGGCGGCGATCACTTCCTCGAGCCACACGAAGCCGACCTGGGTGGCCTCGGCGAGACCGAGTCGCACGGGTCGCTTGGGCCGCTTCTCGCTCGGCACCGGCAGCAGGCGCTGGAGAGCGTTAGGCACCTTGAGGCGGGCAAAGCGCTCGCCGAGCTCGGGATCCTCGACCACCACCGCCAGGTTGATGCTGAGGTTCGAGATATGGGGGAAAGGATGCGCCGGATCGAAGGCCAGCGGTGTAAGCGCCGGAAAGATCCG
>JAQBHE010000200.1:0-21795 GCA_032128015.1 Holophagae bacterium | reverse complement strand
CGGCAGCCTCCTTGAGTCGCTGCAGAGCCATCCGGTCGCCCCGCAGATCGAGCCCGGTCTCGTCGCGGAACTCCGCGACCAGCCAGTCCATGATCCGGCGGTCGAAATCCTCGCCTCCGAGGTCGGGGTCGCCGTTGGTCGCCCGGACTTCGAAAATCCCCTGCGACAGCTCCATGATCGAGATATCGAAGGTGCCACCGCCGAGGTCGTAGACCGCGATGTTCTCGGAGCCGTCGCGGCGGTCGAGGCCATAGGCGAGCACCGCTGCCGTCGGCTCGTTGATGATCCGCAACACCTCGAGACCGGCGATCCGTCCGGCATCCTTGGTGGCCTGACGCTGCGAATCGTCGAAGTAGGCGGGAACCGTGATGATCGCCTCGGACAACGACTCATCGAGTATCTCTTCGGCAAAGCCGCGCAGCTCCTGCAGGATGATTGCCGAGATCTCCTCGGGACTGTAGGAGCGGTCGCGGATCCGGATCTTGACGTCCCCGTTCGGCGACGCGACCAGCGGGTACGGGAGGTGGACATCGAGCGCGCGCTGGACGTGAGGGTCTTCGAACTTGCGGCCGATCAGCCTTTTGACCGCGAACACGGTGTTCTGAGGGTTGGTGATCGCCTGACGCTTGGCGATCTGACCCACCAGACGATCGCCGTCCTCGGCGAACGCGACGATCGACGCCGTGATCCGGCTCCCCTCGCGGTTGGGAATCACCCGTGGCGTCGACAGGCCTTCGACCACCGCGACACAACTGTTCGTGGTGCCGAGGTCGATGCCGATGATCTTGCCCATCCGGTACGCTCCTGCGCTCGAGAATCCCCGGCGGGCCGGCTCACCCGTTGCTTGCGGGTGGATCCTCGTCGGCTGGCAGGTGCTCTCCGACCTCGGATCCATCGTCCCCGTCAGCGGCCGCCGGGGGCACCGCGACCTGAACCATCGCCGGCCGCAGCAAACGCTCGCGGTACCGGTAGCCTCGCTGCATCTCCATGGTCACGGTCGGCGCAGCGACCGACGGATCCTCGACCCGATGAACCGCGTCGTGGATTGCCGGATCGAAGCGCTGGCCGACGGACTCCACGGGCTCGACTCCTTGGCGCGCCACGATGTCGAACATCTGGCGCCGGATCAGCTCGACGCCCTGCTTGAGATCTTCGCTGGATCCGGTCGCGTCGAGCGCGCGCTCCAGGTTGTCGAGGACCCCAACGAAGTCGCGTAGCGGCGCCATGATCGCCAGTTTGGTGCTCTCTTCTTGATCGCGCGCTGCCCGGCGCCGGAAGTTCTCGTAGTCGGCCATCGTCCGCAGTGTCCGCTCCCTGAGCTCCGCGATCTCGATCTCGAGCTCCTCCACCCGGGCTCGAGCTGCCGCTGCCTCGTCGCCACCTTCGTCTTCGTCGTACCGCCGTTTCGCCTCGACGGCGCTCACCGCGGCGACCGCTTCCGCCATGATCGCGCCGGTATCCGGCGACACGTCTTCTTCCAGGTCGAGGTCGTACACCCCTTCCGGTTCGTCCTCGCTTGGTATCTCGTCCACCATGTCGGTTCCTTGCGTCCGGTCTTCGCCTGCGTGCTCGCCCGCCAAGTCAAACCAGCCGCGGGGTCCTCTCCGGTTCAAGCGCGTTCCGCCGCGATCACGGTGGCCAGCCGGTTGCCGAGAAAGTTCACCAGCGGAATCAAACGCTGGTACTCCATCCGCGAGGGCCCAAACAGGCCGACGCCACCGATACTGTGGCCGTCGACCTTGAAGGACTTGAAGATGAGGCTGAAGTCTAGCTCTGAAGTCAGGTCGCTCTCGTGACCGATCAGCACCCGGACCCCTTCGCCCTCAATCCACCGGTTGAGCAGTCGCACCACTTTCGACTTGTCGGCAAAGGTCTCGAACAAGCGCCGGACCCGGCTCAGGTCGGCGAGCTCCGGCTGGTTGAGCAGCGATTCGGTGCCCTGGACCACCAGCTCGGGACCTCGGCCGAAATCGAGACCCTTCTGCGCCAGCGAGATTGAGCGTCGGAGAAGCTGATCGACCTGGGCGCGGGCGTCCTCCATCAGTTCTAGGACTCGGTCCCGCATCTCTTGCAGCGTCATCATCGCAAAGCTCGAGGTCAGGTAGTTCGAGACCTCGATGAGCTCCTCGCGGCTGAGCGGCTCGTCGAGCTCCACGATCTTGTGGTCGATGAAACCGCCGGTGGTGACCGCGACGCATAGCACCTTGCGCCCAGAGAGCGGCACGAACTCGACGCTCTGGAGCACCGCCGAGCCGTGGTCCGGAGTGATCACGATCCCGACCATGCACGACAGACGCGACAGCAACTCGGACGCGGCGCTGCCCGGATGATCCACCGCACGGTTGAGCTCCGCCTCGATCTGCCTGCGGTCCTCGGGCGACAGCTCTTGCTGGCGCATCAGCGAATCGATGAACAGATGGTATCCCTGGGCCGTCGGCACCCGTCCCGCGGAAGTATGCGGCTGGCGCAAATAGCCCAGTTCCTCGAGATCGGCCATGACGTTGCGAATGCTGGCCGCCGAGAGATCGTGGACCTCATGCTTCGCTACCCGTCGCGAGCTCACTGGCTCGCCGCTCTTCAGGTAGGTGTGAATCACGTCGCGCAGGATCTCGCGATCACGCTCGCTGAGGCTCTCGCCGGTTCCCAATCTGGCTCTCATCGCGGTCGGTGGCGCTCCATCGGAGTTCTCGACGCGGTTTCTGCCCACACTGCGTCAGCCGAACGGCCGACGACCAGCGTGGTTCCGGGGCACAGCCCAGGATCCAAGCTTACCCTGCTTAGACCCTCCTCCGGATTCTTGCCGTCGAAGACGAGCCGATGTTAAGCTCAGGCGCTTTGCGCACGCCTCCGCGTGGCGCTCGTTGGCCCACCGCCCGGCCTACCGCCGCACCGACCCCCAGCCGCCATGGTCTTCTTCAACTACAGCACCATGCAGATGGCCGCCAAGATCGTCTTCTACGGTCCTGGCTTGTGTGGCAAGACCACGAATCTCCAGCACATCTACGGCCACACCAGCCTCGAGAGCCGAGGGGAGATGGTGTCGCTGGAGACCGAGACCGATCGCACCCTGTTCTTCGATCTACTGCCACTCGACGTCGGCAGCATTCAGGGGTTCAACACCCGGATCCAGCTCTACACCGTTCCCGGTCAGGTGTTCTACAACACCACTCGCAAGCTGGTGCTCAAGGGCGTCGATGGGGTGGTGTTCGTGGCCGACTCGCAGCGTCCGATGCTGCAAGCCAACGTCGATTCGCTCGAGAATCTCCGTCAGAATCTCGCCGAGATCGGTCTGGCGCTCGCCGAACTGCCGGTGGTGCTCCAATACAACAAACGCGACCTTCCCGACGTTTGCAGCCTCGAGGATCTCAACCAGGCGCTGAACGGCGGGTCCTGGCCGTTCTACGAAGCCTCGGCGATCGACGGCCGTGGCGTCTTCGAGACCCTCAAAGGCATTTCCAAGCTGACCCTGCTATCGCTCAAGAAGCGGATCGCCGAGAGCCAGCGCGCGGGTCGGCCGGCCGCGGTGGCCCGCCAGCCGGTGGCGCCACCCGCGCCCACCCTGGTAGCTGTAGCGCCACGTTCGCCCGCTCTGGTGGCCGCGGCGACCGCCAGCGTCGGCACCGCAACCACGGTGGCGCCTCCCGCCGCGCCGAACGCCCGAAAACCGATCGACGTGCTTGCCGAGCTCGAGCGGATAAGGCGCCAGGCCCAGGCCGGCTCTCGGGTCGAGAGCGCGCCCGCCTCGGCCAACGGCTCACGGCGGATCGACCGCGACGTCCGCTTGACGTTGAGCCCGGAGGTCTTCGGTCGTGCCCGCCGGGTGGCGATCGACGTGCGAGTCGAGGACGAGTCCCGCCAGCTGCTGGGAAGCCATCACGAGGGCGTAGAGCTCGACGATCTCGGCGATCTCGAGCGCCTGCTCGTACATCTGAGAATCGCGCTACGCAGCGTCGAATAGCTCTTCAAGTCGCGCGACTAGGTCGAATGGGTTGCCAATGCCCGGGCGCTCACACCGGTGCGCGGCGCCCGCGCGCATGAGCTTCAGACCGCCAGCGCTTGGATCGCGGAGGCACCGACGGCAGAATGCACCAGCACGAGCTCGGCTCGCGCCCATGGAACGCCGCCGATGAGATGTCCCTTCTGCTCCGCCAACGACGACCGGGTGGTCGACTCCCGCGAGACCCGCGATGGCCGCACCATCCGCCGGCGACGCGAATGTGTGGGCTGCGGCCGACGGTTCACTTCCTACGAGCAGATCGAGAACATCGCCTACCGAGTCGTGAAGTCGGACGGAACCCGCCAGGAGTTCAGCCGCAGCAAGCTGCTGGCCGGCCTGCTCAAAGCTTGCGAGAAGCGGCCGGTAGCTCTCCGCGCCTTGGAAGAAGTGGTCGACGAGGCCGAAGCGATGCTCCAAGACCGTGAGGACCGTGAGATCTCGACCCGCGAGCTCGGCGAGCTGGTGATGAGTCGGCTGCGCGAGCTCGACCAGATCGCCTATGTCCGCTTCGCCTCGGTGTACCGTCGCTTCGAACACGTCGACGCCTTCATGGACGAGCTGCGCAAGCTGCTCGACAAGGAGACCTGACCGTGACTCCGGTTCGTCCGCCGCGCGTCGAGACCACTCTGATGCCGGATCCGGACCCGATCGGCCCGGGGGCGGTGCCCGACGTCCTGCCGGTGCTGCCGCTCAAGGATCAGGTGGTGTTCCCGTACGTGATCGTGCCGTTGTCGATCAGTTCCGAAAGCGGCGCGCGGGCGGTCGATCGCGCCCTCGCCAACGGCCGGATCATCCTGCTGCTGGCCCAGAACGACCCGGCGGCCGACCCGCCCTCCGAGAAGCAGCTCTATCGGGTGGGCACCGCAGCGACCATCATGCGCATGCTCAAGCTCCCGGACGGGCGGGTGCGAGTGTTGGTCCAAGGCCTAGCCCGGTCGCGGCTGCGCCAGTTGAACCTCGGCGAGCCGTTCTGGCAAGCACGCGTCGACACCCTCGAGGAAGGCCGGGCCGAAGCGACGCTCGAGGTCGACGCCCGGGTGCGCGGGGTGATTGGTGACCTCGAGAAAGCGGTCAGCCTCGGCCGCCCGATCTCCTCGGAGGTGATGGTGCTCGCCGCCAATCTCGAGGATCCCGGTCGCCTCGCCGATCTCGCCGCGAGCAACCTCGACCTCAAGGTCGCGGACGCCCAGCAGGTGCTCGAGATCCTCGATCCCGTGGCCCGGCTCGAGCACGTTCACCGTTTGCTCTGCCGCGAGATCCGGATCCTCGAGGTGCAAGACGAGATCACCAACCAGGCGCGGGGCGAGATCGACCGCAGCCAGCGCGAGTTCTTTCTTCGCCAGCAGCTCAAGGCGATCCAGGAAGAGCTGGGCGATGCTGACGAGCTCGCGCGCGAGGTCGCCGAGTACCGGGCCAAGGCGGCGGAGAAGGGGTTGAGCGCCGAGGCCCAAGAAGAGCTCGAGCGGCAGCTCCGCCGACTCGAGCGCAGCCAGCCGGACAGCGCCGAGAGCGGAGTGATCCGCTCCTACCTCGATTGGTTGACCGAATTGCCATGGGCGGTCGAAACCGCGGACCGGCTAGACCTCGACCACGCTGCGAAAGTGCTCCATGAGGATCACTATGATCTCGAAGCGGTCAAGGAGCGGATCCTCGAGTACCTGGCGGTGCGCATCCTCAAGCGCGACGCTCGCGGCCCGATCCTCTGCTTCGTAGGACCGCCCGGAGTCGGCAAGACCTCGCTCGGTCGATCGATCGCGCGCACCCTCGACCGCAGGTTCGTGCGCCTGTCCCTGGGCGGCGTCGGCGACGAGGCGGAGATTCGCGGCCACCGGCGCACCTATGTCGGCGCCCTCCCCGGTCGAATCCTGCAGGGGCTGTCGCAAGCGGCATCGGCCAATCCGGTGTTCATGCTCGACGAGATCGACAAGGTCGGATCGAGCTTTCGTGGCGATCCGTCGGCGGCGCTACTAGAGGTTCTCGACCCGGAACAGAATTTCTCGTTTCGCGACCACTATCTCGGAGTGGCCTACGATCTGTCGAAGGTCCTGTTCATTACCACCGCCAACCTCCTGGAGCCGATCCAACCGGCGTTCCTCGATCGCATGGAAGTGATCCGCCTGCCCGGCTACACCGTGCAAGAGAAACTCCAGATCGCCCGTCGCCATCTGATTGCGAAGCAACGCCAAGAGAACGGGCTCCTGGCGGACGATCTCACCTTCTCGGACGGCGCGCTCCGCAAGATCCTCCGCGACTACACCAAGGAGGCCGGCGTCCGCGAGCTCGAGCGCCAGATCGGCGCGGCCTGTCGCAAGGTCGCCATGGCGTTCGCCAAGGGCGATCGTCGCCCGGTGCGCGCCGACGCGCGCCAGATCGAGCCGTGGCTGGGACCCGCGCGTCACTTCTCCGAGGAACTGCTCGACCGCGATCGGGTCGGAGTGGCAACCGGATTGGCCTGGACTGCCGCCGGCGGCGACATCTTGCTGATCGAGACCGCGGCCAACCCCGGAAGGGGCAAACTCCAGCTCACCGGACAGCTCGGCACGGTCATGAAAGAGTCGGCACAGGCGGCGCTCAGCTTCGCCCGAGGCTACGCGCAGCGCCACGGGATCGACGCCGCGTTCTTCGCCAGCAACGACATTCACATCCACGTTCCCGCCGGCTCGATTCCCAAGGACGGGCCCTCGGCCGGGATCACGATCGCCACCGCGCTGGTCTCCCTGCTCACCGACCGAGCGGTGGATCACACCCTGGCAATGACCGGCGAGCTCACCCTGCGCGGCGAAGTTCTTCCCATCGGCGGACTGCGCGAGAAGATCCTGGCCGCGCTCAACGCCGGAGTCGCCCGGGTGGTGATCCCCGAGGGCAACCGTCGCGACCTGCGACGGGTTCCGGCGCCGTTGCTGCGTCGGCTCGAGCTCCACCTGGTGGCCAACGTCGAGGAAGCGCTCGACTTGGCGTTAGTCGCCGCGCCACCGGCAACTCCACCGATCTCCTAGGTCGGCGGCCTGTGGGCACTGAGGCGAGGGGCACTGTGGCGAGGGGCACTGTGGCGAGCGAGGATCGGCTCCACCGCTGGCTGCGGCGCGCCGCCAGCGCCCGCATCGGCGACGACGGCGCCGTTCTCGAACGCCTCGGTCGGGTTGTGGTTACCGTCGACGCTCACCACGCCGGGGTGCACGTTCGCTCCGACCTCGATCCGCGCCTGGTCGCGCGACGTCTGCTCGCGGTCAACCTCTCGGACCTCGCCGCCATGGGGGCACGCCCGCGCTATGCCTTCTTGTCCCTCGCCGCTCCTCCCGACTACGACCATCGGCGGTTCCTCAGCGCGCTGATCGACGCCGCCCGAGCCCACGATCTCGAGCTCGCGGGCGGCGACTTGTCGCGACTCCCATGCCTTTCGGCAACCTTGACGCTGATCGGAACGCGATACCCTCGAGGGCGTTTCGTCACCCGCGGTGCGGCCCGGCCTGGCTCGACTCTGTGGATCGGGGGCAGCCTCGGCCAAGCCGCGGCCGGTCTTCGGTTGATCGAGCGCGGCGCTCGTCTCGAGGGCCGGCGTCTGGTGCTACCCGGTGACCTGCCGCCGCGGCTCGCACGCGCCGCCGCTCAAGCGGTCCGCCGGCAGCTCCAGCCGACGCCCCAGCTCGAGCTCGGCGCCTGGCTCGGTCGCCGCCGGTACAGCGCCGCCATCGATGTCTCCGACGGGCTCGGGATCGACCTCGCCCGGCTGTGCGCCTCAAGCGGCGTCGGCGCCGACGTGGAAGTCGAGAAGCTGCCGATCCCGAAATCGCTCGTTGCGCTGTCCCGTCATCTTGGGATCGACCCGCTCGACCTCGCGGTCGGCGGTGGCGAGGACTACGTGCTCGCCTTCAGCCTACCACCCAGGGTTCGCCCGCCTGTCGCTTTCGGATGCACCGCCATCGGTCGATTCCGCGCCACCGCCGGAGTGGTTTGGACAACGTCCCGGGGCGCCGTCGATCTCGGCGCCCCGGGCTGGGATCATCTGAACCAACGTCCCGGGGCGCCGTCGATCTCGGCGCCCCAGGTTGGGACCATCTGAAATCAGCACTCCCGCCAACGACGGGTTGCCGATAGGCCGCTCGCGGTCTCGCGACCAAACCTACTAGCGACCATGCCAGGCTAACGCTTCACTGTCAACGACAGCGGCCGTTGCAACATGCGCGTGATCTCGCGCAGCTGGCGCTCGATCGCGGCTTGTGACTTCTCGAGACCGGCGAGCCGGCGATCCATCGACCGCGACCCGCCGCCGTCGCCAGTGCTAGCGCTGATGCCGGGGCTCGCCGCCCGACGACCGCGCGGACTCTGCTGGCGAAGCTCGCGGAAAACCGCAACCGCTTCCGGCTTGTATCGTCGGGTTCGTCCGCTGCCGACGTGCGCTAGCTTGGCCAGATGGAGCTTCACATAGCGCAGCAAGGTCGGATAAGAAATGCCGGTCAGCTTCTGAATCTGCTGGAGCGACAACAGGCCATCCTGCCGTTGCGCTCGTCGTCCCTTCGACTGCGCGACCGCCTTGGGAGCGGCGGCGACGGCGCGGCGCTGGCCACGACCACGACGGGCCAGGCTCTCTTTCTTGAGGCCTTTGAAGACTTGCAGCGCGGCGCGCTTGTAGCGCTGGCGCCGCCCTTCGCCGACCGAGGGAATGAGGCCGGCGTGCTGCTTCTTGTACTTCTGGAGCGTGGGCATCGAAATCCCTGCGAGATTGGAAATCTCGGTCAGAGTGTAGAGTCTGCCCCGGGTCGGTTTTTGTGCGGCTGGGCTCAAGATCGCGTTCTCCGTTCGAGTTCGAGGTTCGAGGTCAACAGGTCGTCACACCGAATGCGCGACGCTCTAACAATGAATGTAATCCAAATCGCTGCCGGATGCAACTACCCAGAATTGGGAGCACCGTGGCAGCCACCTGGCGGCTTCTCCGGGCCCCCCGGTCTTCCACTCCAAAGCGAGCAGCCGACCTTTCACACTCGTCTTCTGGGGACCTTGATCTTGGCGAGTTGGTCAAGCAGCGGACGCTCAAACGGCCGCCGCGGGCTCCAGCCCGTCAAGGCTGAAAGCCCAGCTAGCTAGCTTAGCTTAGCTAGAGGCCTAGCTGGCGCACCAAATAGGACAACAACTGACGGCTGATTCCCAGGCGACGGGCCGCGGCAGCCTGCTTGCCACCGCAAGCTTCCAGCTCTTGACCAATCCTGGCGCGCTTGGCGGCGCGCAACCACTCGTGGTAGAGAGGGGCAACTTGGGGTTCGCCGCGCAGGTCGAGATGGCATAGATCGAGGACCGTCTGGTCCTCGACGACGAGAGCTGCGGCTCGCTCGATGGCGCCGCGCAATTGACGCACGTTGCCGGGCCAGGGGTGAGACAGCAACCGCTGCTGCGCCGCTTCAGAGAGCTTCAGACCCGAATCGATCTCGGCCAGGAAGTGCTCGGCTAGCAACAACGCGTCGCGGCCGCGCTCGCGCAGCGGCGGCATGACCACGCGGCCGACGTCCAGGCGATAGAAGAGATCCTCGCGAAACCTGCCGACCCGAATCCGTTCTTCGAGGTCACAGTTGGTAGCGGCGACGATGCGAACGTCCACGGGTCGCGGCTGGTTCTCACCCAGGCGCCGGATCTCGCGCTCCTGAAGCGCCCGCAACAGCATCCCTTGGGCGGTGGCTGGCAAATCCCCGATCTCGTCGAGGAAGAGCGTGCCGCCGCGTGCCCATTCGAAGTGCCCGATGTGTTCGCGATCGGCGCCGGTGAACGCGCCCTTGGCGTGACCGAACAGCTCGGAGAGGACCAGGGTCTCCGAGACCGCAGCGCAGTTGACGGGAAGATACGGACCGCTCGCCCGGGCGCTCGCTCGATGAACCTCGCGGGCTGCCATCTCCTTGCCGGTGCCGGTCTCGCCCAGAACCAGTACCGGCACTTCTCGCCGGCCAATCCGGATCAACCGCCGCCAGGACTCGACCAGAGCCGGACTTTCGCCCACCAGCTCGCTGGGTCGGCGCCCGTCGTCGACGTGCCGAGCGGGCCGAGGAAACGTCCTGGCCACCACCCGGACGAAGGCATCCAGGCGCTCGTCTGGCTGCGAGGAGCGGAGGACCCAGCGGCCACCGTGGACATCGAGCGCTGCCTGCTCGGTGCCGCCGGCGGCGGTGACCACTGTCTCTGGTTCACTCCCCAGCCGGGGCTCGAAGACCAGCGACGCTTGGGGATGACCGGCAGCCCGCAAGAACCGCTCGACTCCCTGCGCTCCGGGCACCGCGTCGTCGAGGTACTGAGCGAGGGCTCGCCATGGCCCGCGCAGCCCGGCATCCAGCCGTTCGCCGAGCGCCTCGGCCCCGCAGCCGCTGAGGGTCACCGCGGCAGCGGAGCGCACCGAGTCGGGCACAGCGGCCGGCCACAGGAGGGCGCAGTCGTAGACCAGGCGGCTCGCGCGATAGGGCTCGAGCCGGCGAAGTTCGTTCCACGCCGAGGGCGGGGTGGCTCCAGAGTCCAGCAGCGGCACCAAGAGGACCGCAACCGAGCAGTGCTCAGCGAGCGCGCGAGCGCGGTCCAACAAACCCGCTTGCGCCAGGGTCACCGGCACCTCCTCGGGCTCGAGGACGTTCAGGCTTTCGACCGCGAGGCCATCGAGGAGCTGGCGAGCGGCCTCGGTACGGCCGAGCCAACCCAAGGCTCGAGCCTCCAAAGCCTCGAGCGCTCCCCGGTTCCAGTCGATCCCCTCGACCGCCACCCGGTCGAGACCTTCGTAACAACGCCCGAGTGCATCCTCGGGGCGCCCGCGAGCGAGCTCGAAGCGCGCCCACAGCTCGGCATCGTGAGCACTGCCGCGGACGTTCCGAGACCTGCGGTTCTCGCGACTCGAGTGCTCGAGGATCGCCCGCACCCCGGGCAGCCGTCCGCGCCGGATACGGATCTCGGCGAGGCTCCACCAGGCGAGGGTGGCGCGCGACGGCCCGTCACCGCGCCCGAGCAGCCGGACGCAATGGCGGCACGCGCGTTCGGCCCCGGCCAGATCGTCGGCACTCACCCGCGCCACCACCATGTCGTTCCACAACTGCCCAGCTTCGAACGGCCGAAGGAGGCGCCGGCTCTTGGCCATGGCCTCGAAGATCTCTGCCACCGCGCGGTCGCCGTCGGCTCGAGTAGCGGCGAGCAACGCCCGCCCCTGGTGATATCGCCACGCCGATTCGGGATCGGCAGCCACCTCGGGAACCGAGTCGAGGATGCGTTCCATCGTCTCGAGATCGTGGAGCTCCCAGCAGCCGAGAGCCGCGATCAACCGACCGCGCGAACGATGGGGCCCGCGCACTCCCATCAGCCGCGCCACCCAGTCGCGAACCGTGTCGCGATCACCGCGATCGGCCGCCACCCGGACCGCGATGTCACCGAGCTCGACCATTTGGCGCCCGTCGAGCGCCCCCAGCGGCAACAGGCGCAGCGCCCGGGCGGCGGCGGGGAGGCGTCCGAGGTGAGCGAGACAGCGGATCCGCAGCAACCGCGAGTCGGGATCGACCAGCGGACGCAGTACTTTGATCGCGTCTTCGAACCGCCCGACCTGGAACAGGCCCTCGGCCCAGACTCGACACTCGGCAGCGGCGGAGGGTGGCCGTGCGCCGAACGCCCGCACCGCCGCCGGCCACCGGCCAGCCGCTGCGAGCTCGGAGCCCGAGGGCGCGCCCGGACTCCATGCCTTGCGCGCGCCGTCGCCGGCCAGCAGCGCGGCGACCTCCTCGCGGCTGCGTCCAGACCCCAACAGCCGCCGCCTCAAGAACCCCGGCCCGCAGACCCAAAGCTCTCGCCGACCGGGATGTCGATGCTCGGCGAGCAACGCCTGGCGGGCAACTCCGTGTGCCGGCTGCCACAAGAACGGCGCGCGGTCCAGGATCTCGGCGACCATCGTGTCGCCAGACAGCGGAGTGAGCTCCTGGATCCACCCCTGGGTGAGCAGCCGAGCGACTCGACGCGCCTCGCCGCGACCCGGAATCTCGCCGTCGCTACGAAACAGCCGGCGGACCAGAATCCGCAGCTCGGTTTGCGCCAGGCGCTCCGCCGGGGCGTGGCGGAGCCCTGACGCGCGCAGCTGGCCTTCGGAACTCACCGTCACCGCCTCGAGGCCACCGACCAACGACAGCGACAAGTGCTCGAGGTGGGCGAGCAGCGCCGCTGCCTGAAGCAGGACCGCGACCCGCTGGCGATCGGTGAGATTCGCGTCCCCGGGCGGCACACCCCCTCCGGCATCGAGCGCGCTGTGGGACAGCCCGACGGCCGCGAGGGAAGGCGATTCCGAGCGGCTCATCCAGCTCGACTCAGCAGCTCTGCGAGATCACGCCAGAAGCCCGGATAGGACTTCGCCACGACCGCCGGTCGCGCAATGGCTAGCGGGCGTCGCAGACCGACCAACGCCAGGCTCATGGCGATTCGATGGTCATCGTGCGAGTCGATCACCGGCACCGACGCGGCGGGCCCACGATCGGACGCCGCGCGCCAAATCTCCGCCGCCGTAGCGGCTCGCCACTCGGGTCTTCCTCGAATCTCGAGACCGTCGGACAGCTCGCGCACATCGACCCCGGCCCGCGCCATTTCCAAGGCCATTGCTCTCAACCTATCACTCTCTTTGATGCGTAAGTGCCCGACGTTTTCTATTCGTGTCTCGCCTTCACAGAACGCCGCCACCGCCGCCAGGGTGGGCACCTGGTCGGGCATCGCCGCGAGCTCGGCGCGGATCCCGCGCAGCTCCCCCGAGGCGCGCACGATGAGCAGGCCATTCCGCCACTCCACCTCGGCCCCCACCGCGGTCAGGAGGTCGAGGAAGCCACGGTCTCCTTGGACCGAGTGCGGATCGAGGCCTTCGAGCTCGACCTCGCCGCCGGTGATCGCGGCCGCAGCCGCCGGATAGGCCGCAGCCGAGTAGTCGCCTTCCACTCGCACCTGGGTCGCGGTCCGCTCCGGCCAGCCGGGAACGACGCGAAACCGGCCGGCGGTCGAAGCCCCGGTGTCCGCCCGCTCGACCACTCGATCCGCCACCCCGAACGCGGCCATCGCGGCCAGGGTGACGTCGACGTAAGGGGCCGAGACCAACGACTCGACCTCGATGGTCACCGGTTCGCGCGCGCGGGTCGACGCCATCAGGAGCGCCGAGAGGTACTGGCTCGAAGCCGAAGCGTCGAGCCGACACCGGCCGCCGCGCAGCGTGCCGCCGGTGATCAAGAGCGGCGCTCCACCGGCAGTCCCCAGCCATTCGATCTCGGCGCCCAGCTGGCGCAGCGCCGCGACCAGTGGTCCCACCGGGCGCTCGCGAAGGCGCGGCGTGCCGTCGACTCGGAACCGCCCGGGCATCGTGCACAGGGTGGCGACCACGAAGCGGAACATGGTGCCAGCGTTGCCGCACCAGACCTCCCGAGGCTCCCCGACGACTGCGCCCGCCGCCGCGGGCTTGACGACGATCTGGCGCGGACCTCGACGGACGGTCACCCCGCAGGCGTCGAGCGCGTGGAGGAACAAGGCCGTGTCTTCGGCAACCAGTAGGTTGTCGATCTCGGTCCGCGTCCCGGACAACCAGGCCAGGTTCAGGGCGCGATGGGAGAAGCTCTTCGACCCCGGCGGCACCAGGCGTCCGCGTACCTGGCCCCCCGCGGGCACCGGCAGCGGGTCAAGGAGCTCGGCCAGCGGTCGCTCGAGCTCGGCCAAGGCACGGGCTCTTGGGTTCACCGATCCAACCAGAGGATTTCCCGGGTGTTGAACCACGCATCCAAGAGCCTCACCTCGCCGTCGTCGAGCCGGTAGCTACGCTCCTCGTGGAAGTGTCCGAGCAGCAGCACATCGTAACCTTCGGCCAATCGCCGACGACCATAGTTGGCGATTGCCCGTTCGGGAAGCGCTTTTCGGTGGTGAAAGTTGGTGCGCGCAAGACGGCGCTCGGTGCCGCCGACGATTCGCTGCGCCAGCACCGCCGGAATGCGTGGCGACAAGATCCGGCTGGCCAGGCTCTTCGACAGCCAACGCCAGAAACGATAGCGCCAGTCCCCGTCGTTGAGTCCGTCGCCGTGGACCGCCACATAGCGAACGCCGCGATCCTCGAAATCGACTTCGGTCGCAACCCGTTCGAATAACCCGGCATAGCAGCTCGAGGCCAGAAAGAAATCGCGATTGCCTTCGACATAGCAAACCCGAAGACCGCGGTCACGCAGCCGTTCGATCGCCGCGATCACCAGCCGGATCTCAGGGGTCTCGAAGCGCCGGTGGCCGACCCAAACATGGAACAAATCGCCGAGGAACAACAGCAGCGAACAGCGCGCGACATCGAGCTCGGCGAGCTGCTCGACGAGTGGCTCGGCGGCACCTCCGGGGCCACCGAGGTGCGCGTCGGCGACGATCGCGACCGCCATCAGACGATGGTCAACCGTGGGCGCAGGGCGGCCTGGGCATGGAGCTCTTCGAGCGCCCCGATCGCAATCGCCCGGAAGGCTTCGGCGTGGGGTCCGTGCGGGTCGGCGGCCACGATCGGCACCCCCGCGTCACCGCCGCGGACGATCTCGGGGTCGAGCGGAAGACGGCCCAGGAATCGACAACCGAGGGTCTCGGCGGTGCGCACCGCGCCACCACGCTTGAAGATGTCAGTGGCTTCGCCGCAATGGGGGCAGACGAAGGTCGACATGTTCTCCACCACCCCGAGGATCGGGACGTTGACCTTGCGGAACATCGCCAGACCCTTGCGAGCGTCGATCAGCGCCACGTCCTGGGGCGTGGAGACGATCACCCCGCCCGACAACGGCACCTTCTGGGTCAAGGTCAACTGGGCATCCCCGGTTCCCGGAGGCATGTCGACGACCAAGAAGTCGAGCTCGCCCCAGTCGACGTCTCCCAGCATCTGCTCGAGAGCCTTCATGACCATCGGCCCGCGCCAGATCACCGGAGTGTCGACGTCGAGAACGAAGCCCAGCGACATCACCCGGATCCCGAACTTCTGGAAGGGCTGGAGCCGGTTGTCGATCACCCGCGGTCGCTCGTTGATCCCGAACATCATCGGCACCGACGGCCCATAGATGTCGGCGTCGAGCAGGCCGGTGCGATGCCCGAGCTGGCCCAGCGTCACCGCGAGGTTGGCCGCCACGGTCGACTTGCCGACCCCGCCCTTGCCGCTGGCGACCGCGAGGATGTGGGCAACCCCCGGCACCAGCGAAGGGTCACGCGCGATCGCTTTCTGCCGCGCCTGCTCGGGACGTTGGGGGGCGACCACTTCGAG
Source organism: Holophagae bacterium (assembly GCA_032128015.1). Lineage (GTDB taxonomy): Bacteria > Acidobacteriota > Thermoanaerobaculia > Multivoradales > Multivoraceae > JAQBHE01. The sequence continues at coordinate 6,556 of JAQBHE010000200.1, read as the reverse complement.
GTTCACTTCCACCGTCGGCGCGAGCCCGCGCAACGCGGCCTCGACTTCGGTCTTGATCTGCTCGCCGGCACCCGGGTTGTGGGTCGGAACTCGAAGGTCGACCCGCACCACACCGTCTGTCGCAGTCACCGAGCGGACGAACCCGAAGGACACGACATCGCGACTCATCCCGGGAAACGACACTCCCTTGAGGCGCTCCCAGATCTTCGCTTCGAGGTTCTCCGACATCGTCGTCCCGCCCCCTGTGCTGCCGCCGTTCTTCGATCCTCGGCACCGTCGCCCGGCGGCGCCCGCTAGATCGTACCCCGAGCGCCGCCTAGGAACCGCCGGGCGTCTGGTCGCGAGGAGATTTCAGAGCGATCGTCTGCTCGCCGGCGAGCCGCGCGACTTCAGCGCGTACCTCTTCTACCACCCGGCGCTCGAGCCGCGGTCCAACGAGCGAAATCGGCCGGCCGTAGTGCAGCTCGACCACCCCCGGCCGCACCACCCAGCTGCTCTTCGCGCGGACCTTTCGCGTGCCGCGGATACCCACCGGCACCACCGGCACTTGTTCCTTCATCGCGAGCCAGAATCCACCGCGCTTGAACGGCAGAAGGCGTCCGTCGGGCGAGCGCGTCTCTTCGGGGAACACCAAGATCGAACATCCACCGCGCAGCTGGTTCGCCGCTTGCGACAGCGCCTGCAAGGCGCTCGTGCGGTCGCCGCGGTCGACCGGCACGAAGCCCGCGGCGCGCAGCGCCTGGCCGAAGAACGGGACCCGGAATAGGCTGCGCTTGGCCAGGAAGCGCGTGGGCACCGGCAAGGTGGTGAGCAGTGCCGGAATGTCGATCAGACTCTGGTGGTTGGCGACGAACACATAGCGCCCACCACCGAGCTCGGTCTCGAACGTCGGACGCACCCGAACGCCGCTGCTGTAGAGGACCCCGAGGCTCCAAAACCGTGCCCAGAAGGTCGCGACCGCGGTGCGCGGCGGAATCCAGAAGGTGAGCACCACCGCGGCGCCGATCACCACCGAGCCGATGACGAGATACAGGGTGGCGGCGACGGTGGCAAGGATGGTGATCATGGCGGGCTCTCGACGGGCTAGGCGGACCCGGAGGGCAGATTGTGTCAAGTTCGCGGGCTTCGCGATGCGTAGGCCGCCTCGAGGCCGATGATCTCAGCCCGTCAGGCGGTATGCTCGGCCCGTCCTTTGTTCGCCGTCGAACCAGAACCGCCGAGACCTAATACCCGTGGTCGACCTCTTCGCCGCCGTCTTCCAACAGATCGGGCGGGTCGCGATCCTGACCTGGCGCTCACTGATCGCGGTGATCTCGCCACCCTACGAGATCGGGCAATGGGTGCGTCAGATGGAGCTGCTCGGCGTTCGCTCGCTCGGGGTCGCCGCGATCACGACGCTGTTTACCGGCATGGTCCTGGCGCTGCAGACGGCGTTCAGCCTTCCCGAGCTGGGGGTCAAGTACTACATCGGAACCGTGGTCTCGAAGTCGCTGACCCGCGAGCTCGGCCCGGTGTTGGTGGCGCTGGTGGTCGGCGGCCGGATTGGCGCTGGAATGACCGCCGAGCTGGGCACCATGAAAGTCACCGAGCAGATCGACGCGATGCGGGCGATGGCGGCGGACCCGGTCAAGAAGCTGGTGGCGCCCAAGCTGGCGGCGGCGTTGATCATGCTGCCGGCGCTGACCATCCTCGGCGACGCGCTCGGCATCCTCGGCGGTCTGCTGATCGCGATCTACCAGCTCGACCTCTCGATGGGGCTGTACACCAACGACGTGCTCTCGGCACTGACGCTCGGCGACATCCTCAACGGCATCGGCAAGTCGTTCTTCTTCGCCTACTTCATCGCCATCATCGGCTGCTTCAACGGCCTCGAAGCGCGAGGCGGCGCCGATGGCGTCGGCCGCGCCACCACCAACACCGTGGTCTGGGCCTCGATCATGGTCCTGGTCTCGGACTTCTTTCTCACCAAGCTGTTCTATATCCTGTGAGCCATGGCCGACCCGATCTTCAGAATCCGCGGTTTGGTCAAGAGCTATGGCGACAAGCGCGTGCTCGACGGCCTGTCCTTCGACATCGAGCGCGGCGAGTGCCTGATCATTCTCGGGCGTTCCGGCTCGGGCAAGAGCGTGGGCCTGCGGCAGCTCAACGGGCTCGAGCGGCCCGACCAGGGCCAGGTGATGTTCGACGGCGTCGACATCGCCACCTTGCAGGAACGCGAGCTCTACCCGCTGCGGCGGCGGGTGACTATGCTGTTCCAGTCGGGGGCGCTGTTTGACTCGATGAACGTCTTCGACAACGTCGCGTTCCCGCTCCGCGAGCACACCGACACGAGCCGCGACGAGCTCACCGCGAAGTTCGCGGAGAAGCTGTCGGTGGTCAGGCTCTCCGGGATCGAGGAATTGATGCCTTCCGAGCTCAGTGGCGGCATGAAGAAGCGGGTGGCGCTGGCCCGGGCTCTCGCGCTCGATCCCGAAGTGGTGCTGTTCGATGAGCCGACCACCGGGCTCGACCCGATCACCGCCGCCACCATCGGCAAGCTCATCGGCTCGACCCGCGACGACCTCGGGATGACCTGCGTGGTGGTCACCCACGATGTCGCCTTGGCGCGCGCGGTCGGCGACCGCATCGGCTTCCTCGACGCCGGCCGGTTCCGCTTCCTCGGTACCTGGCGGGAAGCCGCCGAGTCCTCCGACTCGACCCTCCACTGCTTCCTCGAGGGCAGAGAGGAAGCCGATGCCGCGTGACTACAGCGCCGTGCGCGTCGGGGTGCTGGTGGTCGGCGCGCTGCTGGTGCTGGCCGCCATGGTCCTGATGGTCGGCGACCAGAACTTCTTGTTCACCCCGACCCAGAAGTACTCGGTGCGCTTCTTCACGGTCGGCGGACTCGCCACGGACAGCCCGGTCCAGCTCAACGGTGTCAACGTCGGCAAAGTCGACTCCATCGTGCTCTCGGAGGACACGACGGAAGAGAAGCTGCGGGTGTGGATCAAGGTGGAGCGGCGTTACGCACCGCGAATCCGCTCCGATTCGGTCGCCCGGATCAAGACCCTGGGGCTGCTGGGCGACAAGTACGTCGACGTCTCGGTGGGGTCTCCGGGAGCGACCGAGATCAAGGCCGGAGAGGAGATCCAAGCCGCCCAGCCGACCGACGTTGGCGCGCTCATCGAGTCCGGCGAAGACGTCGCCGACAGCCTGGTGACCACCGCCCGCTCGCTGTCGGTGATCCTCAGTCGAATGGAGCGAGGCGAGGGGCTGCTCGGCGAGTTGGTCGCCGAGCGCGAGGGCGGCCGGGTCACTGATACCTTGACCCGCACTCTCGAGTCATTCGAGCGGCTAGCGAATCAGGTCGAGTCCGGTCGCGGCACCGTCGGACGCTTGCTGACCGATCACCAACTTGCCGACCAGTTGGTGTCGACGATCGGACGGATCGACAGCGTTCTGGCCTCGGTGCAGACCGGCGACGGGCTGCTGCCAGCGCTGCTCCACGACGGCGCCATGAAAGAGCGTTTCTCCGGCGTATTGACCGACTTCGAGACCACCCTCGACGAGCTCGGCATGGTGGTCGCCGACCTGCGCTCGGCGGAGGGCCTGCTGCCCCGTCTGATCAACGACGAGGAGTTCAGCCGCAAGATCACCGGCGACCTCGAGGAGCTGCTGGATCGGCTCAACGGCCTGGTCGAGAAGATCGGCGAGGGCGAGGGCACGGCCGCCCGCCTGCTCAACGATCCGGCAATCTACGACGCGCTCAACGATGTCGTGGTGGGGGTCAACGAATCGAAGCTGCTGAGTTGGCTGATCCGCAATCGCCAAAAGGCCGGCATCAAGAAACGGTATCGCGATGCCCAGGACACGGCCCAGGACACCGCAGAGGCGGCGCCCCCACCGTAGCGCCTCGCTTCTCGCGAAGGCGATTCGACCCGCCGCTCGGCAGGGATCGCAGTCTCGAGGGCGGCTCGCGGGAGCCGGTGCTCTAAGGCCTAGGAGCTCGTGAACCCCCGCCCGTCGACCGTCAGGCCGACGACCCCGAGCTCGCCGTCGAGCCGGCGCCAGCCGGCGCCCGACGCGATCCTTCCCGAGTCGCCACCCGGATCAAGAACCAGCACCGAACCAGCGCCGGCACCGCCGAGGGCACCCGCACCGGAGACCTTGGCGGCCCCCCCCGCTTTCTCGATCTTTCGGATCACCCGGCGCACCGGCTCGGGCACCACTCCTAGAGACTCGAGGCCCTGCTCGGCGCGGCGAACGCAGCCTGGCACCCGGGCGTGCTCACCATCTTCGATCGCCGACTTGAAGTCGCGGGTCGCGGCCTCGAGCAAGTCGAGCGCGTTCCCGTGCACCGACGGCTGGCTTTGTCCGAGGCTCGCCACCGCCGCCACCACTTCGCCGGTGCTCTGCGCGGGCACGCCCGAGTCGTACATCTCAAACCGTTCGATGATCCGCGCCGGGTCCCCAAGGTGGGTGATCCGGAGTCTGCTCTCCGCGTCGCGTAGCGTCCACAACACGCCACCGCGCAGCACGGCGGCGGTGTCCACGCCAGACGGCGACCCATGCTGCCGGCGCTCCACCTCGAGCGCCGTGCGCTCGAAGTCGGGGCCGGCGTCGAGGTCAAAGGCGGCGAAGAACGCGGCGATCACCGCCGCTCCGACCGCCGCCGAGCTGCCACAGCCGCCGCCGACCGGCAGCTCGGAAGCAATCCGCAGAACGATCGAGCGCCGCGGCGGCGCGGTCTGAAGCCGCCTCGCCACTGCCAGCTGCGCTTCGCCCAACGCGACCAACGCCACGTGGCTTCTGCGGTGGCCCATTGCCGGTAGCGCGGCGCGGTCGCGGGCGGCGCCAGCGTAGACCTCGACCTGCGGCCACTCGAAGCGGTCGCGCACACCAAAGTCGCGAAGGTCGAGGTCCACCGTCGCAGCGCCCCGATCGCTGTCGACCTCGAGCTCGACCTCGACGCGGAGACCGAGCGCGGCCACGATCGCCGGCCGGCCGTATACCGCGGCGTGCTCGCCCACCAGGATCACTTTACCCGGCGCGCTCGCCCTGACCACTCGGCGAGCGTTGGCCGTGATCGTCACCGCCGAGACGCGCCCGGACCGTCGCGGTCCGCGGGCTCCGGACCGCCGCGGGCCAGACGCTCGTGGGCGCGCGCCAGGTCCTGGGAGGTGAACGCAGACATCAGCGACAGCTCGCCGGCGAGCACCACCGCGCCGACGATCTCGCCGAGACGGCGGACTGCGACCCCAGGCCGATCGCGGTCGGGCTCGATGCCGAGGATCCCCAGCCCCTCGCGCTGGGTGGCGAGACCGGTGCCGCCGCCGACCGCCGCGAGCGGCACGTCGGGCAGATACACCGACGCGTAGACCGCACCGCCGTCGCGCGCCTCGAAGTGGGTGAGCCCCATCGAGCCCTCGACGACGTGGGCGAGGTCCTGGCCGGTGGCGATGAACAGCGCCGACAGCACGTTCGCAAACTGGGCGTTGAAGCCCATCGAGCCGGCGGCGATCGAGCCGTGGAGGTTCTTGCGCAACTGCACCTCGACCAGCGCTTCGGCGCGAGTCTTGAGCACCCGCGCCAACGTCGCCTCGGGCAGGACCGCTTCGGCCCAGATTCTCTGTCCGCGACCGAGCTGGAAGTTCACCGCCGACGGCTTCTTGTCGACACAGTAGTTGCCCGACAACGCCACGCATGCGACACCGGTCTGCGGCTCGATCAGGTCACGGACGATGCGGTCGCAGGCGATCGTCGCCATGTTCATCCCCATGGCGTCGCCGGTGGCAAAACGGAAGCGCAGGAACACGGTGGTCCCGAGCGCGAGCGGCCGCACCTCGAGCAGTTGGAGGAAGCGACTGGTCGCCTCCGCGTGATTGCGGATCAGGTCCTCGTGGTCGCGGACCCAGCCGAGAAGCTCCTGGGTCTGGATCACCCCCGAGGTGCGGAACACCGGTGCTCGGGTCATCCCGACGTTCTCTACCCGGGCGATTGCGCCGCCGGCTTCCTGGAGCGCTCGGCAACCGCGGTTGACGCTCGCCAGGAGCGCTCCCTCGGTGGTCGCGAGCGGCACCACGACTTCATCGTCCACTCCATCGTTGCGTTCCTCGCCGATCACCCGTAGCGGCCCCACGAGACCGAGCGGTATCTGGGCGACACCGGCGAAGTTCTCGCAATGCCGGCTGGCCGCGACCTCGGGATCGAAGCTGTACGAGCCGATGTGTTCGAGGCGCAGCGGTCGTCCCGCCGACTGGGCGCGAAGCTCGACGGCTCGCCGCCGCACCGCTCCGGCGACGCGGGCGTCGAGGTCGCGCAGTTGATGAAACCCGAGCTCGCCGCGGGCGATGCGCTCGGCCAGCTGCTCGTTCTCGGGACCGAGCGAGGTGGGCGGTCCGACGTTCACCGCTCGTGCCCCCCCTCGGACACCAGCGCGAGCCGCGACAGCTCGGCGAGATTTCGCACGCCGGCGCAGAACATCGCCACCTTGAGCTCGCGCACGGTGCGGTCGATCTTGTCGATGACCGCTTCTGGGGAAGCGTCGGCCGCCTTGAGGAACGGGTACGCCATGCCA
>JAQBHE010000199.1:0-6747 GCA_032128015.1 Holophagae bacterium | reverse complement strand
CGCAACGATCACCAGCATCGCCACGATGTCGCGGGGCGGCGGACCGCCGAGTCCGAAGCTGACGTTGCGGGTGTACGAGGTGGCCATCAGTAGCAATCGCGGTTGGGATCCCAGGTCGGTGATTCTAGCGAGCGAGGTCTCGCCTGGGCCAGCGTCAAAGGGCGCTGGCGGAAACTTGACGCAACAGCCACAGATTCCGGCGAGAAGGTACCTAGCCGCACTCTCCGTGAGGCGAGCCGGCGACCGTTAGACTCACCGCCCACGGAGGGAGCGATGGAGCGAAGCGCGGCTTGGGAGATCGTCCGGGAGTTTGTGGCTAGCGAGGGCCTGCGAAGGCACATGCTAGCGGTCGAGGCGGCGATGCGGTTCTACGCCGAGCGGTTGGGTGGCGAGCCCGAGACCTGGGGCGCCGCTGGGCTGCTCCACGACTTCGACTGGGAGGTCCATCCGACGCTCGAGCAGCACCCGCTCGCGGGAGCGCCGATCTTGCGCCAACGCCAAGTCGGCGAAGATGTGGTCCAGGCGATCCTCGCCCACAACACCGAAGGAACCGGCGTCGAACGGCAGAGCCCGCTCGACTTCGCGCTACTCGCCTGCGATGAGGTCACCGGGCTGATCTCGGCGGCGGCGCTCATCCGGCCCTCCAAGGACCTGCGCGACGTGCCTCTCAAGTCGATCAAGAAACGCTGGAAAGAACGCGCCTTCGCGGCCGGGGTCGACCGCGAGCATGTCGAATTGGTCACCGCCGACTTCAGCCGCCAGTGCTTCGGCGGCGAGCTCGAGCTGTGGCAGCACGTCGGCAACGTGCTGGGAGCAATGCAGGGAATCGCCGGCGAGCTCGGCCTCGACGGCCGCCTGGCTTCCCGAGAGCCGGATCAACCCGCGGGGTAGCGGGTCTCGACGTAGTCCTCGACAATCTTCTGAAACGCTGTCGCCAGCTCCTCGTAGCCACCGCGAAGGGTGGTGAACTTGCGACCGTCGACGAATACCGGGCAAGTCGGCGCCTCGCCGGTTCCGGGCAGTGAAATACCGATGTTGGCGGCCTTGGATTCCCCGGGGCCGTTGACCACGCATCCCATCACCGCCAGCTTGAGCTCCTCGACGCCCGGGTGGCGGACCTTCCATTCGGGCATCCGCTCGCGGACGTACCCCTGAACCCGCTCGGTGAGCTCCTGAAACGTCGTGCTGGTCGTGCGCCCACAGCCGGGACAGGCGGTGACGCTGGGAGCAAACGACCGCAGTCCGAGCGACTGCAGCAGCTCGCAGCAGGCGTAGACCTCGTCGCGCCGGTCGCCTCCTGGCCGCGGAGTCAGCGAAACGCGGATGGTCTCGCCGATGCCTTCGGCGAGCAGTATCGCCATCGCTGCCGACGACCAAACCAGGCCCTTGATCCCCATCCCCGCTTCGGTGAGCCCGAGGTGTAGCGGCTGGCGGGTCGAGCCTGCGAGCCGACGGTAGAGGTCGATCAACTCGCCCGGGCGCGAAACCTTGCACGACAGCACCACTTGTTGCTCGGTGAGCCCGCACTCGAGCGCGAGCTCGGTCGAGCGCAACGCCGACTCGAGCATGCAGTTGGCGACGATCTCCTCCGAAGTCAGACCGAGCTCGCGGTCGGTGTTTTCCTGCATCCGCGCCATCACCAGCTCTTGATCGAGAGAGCCGCCGTTGACCCCGATGCGCACCGGCTTGCCGCGGTCGCGAGCGATCGCGCAGATGGCGTGGAACTGCTCGTCGCGGCGCGCGCCGTAGCCGACGTTGCCGGGGTTGATCCGGTACTTGGCGAGGGCATCGGCGCACTCGGGGTGGTCGCGCAGCAGCTGGTGGCCGTTGTAGTGAAAGTCGCCAATCAATGGCACCGTGCACCCGGCATCGTCGAGCCGCTGGCGAATCTCGGAAACCACGGCAGCGGCCGGCGCGACATTGACCGTGATCCGCACCAGCTCGGAGCCCGCCTCGGCGAGCTCCCGGACCTGGCGGGCGGTCGCCGTCGCGTCGGCAGTGTCGGTGGTGGTCATCGACTGCACCACCACCGGCGCACCGCCGCCGACAAGGACTCCGCCCACCGCCACCTGGTGGGTCGCGCGCGTCGTCTCCGCTGCCACTGCTGAGCTCCTGGGAAGCACTCAGGCCTTGGCGCTGGGTCGCGCCGAGACCGCGCCGTGCCAACGCTTGAGATTGGATTGGTCGTCAGCAATCTTGAGGCCGACCACGCGGCCGAAGTCGATGCCGACCAGGGCGGTGATATCGGCGATGGTGTAGCGATCGCCGGCGACGAACTCGCGATTCGCAAGCTCGCCGTCGAGCCACTGGAGCCGGCTCACCGCGGTGTCGCGGCACACCTGGCCGTACTCGGGAACCTGGCTGATCCGGCCCTTGAAGAACTCGTGGGTGTTGCGAAAGGTCTGCATGATCGGGATCGCCACCTCGAGCTCCATCCGTCGCTGCCACATCTCGACCACCGCACGGTCGCGGGCATCTGTCCCCAGCAATGCCGGCGCGGGCTGGGCCTCCTCGAAGTAACGGCAGATCGCCACCGACTCCGCCAGCATCGTGCCGTCGTCGAGCTCGAGCACCGGTACTCCGGCCATCGGGTTCTTGGCCAGGAACGGCGGCTGCCGGTTCTCGGCCTTGACCAGGTCAACCGGCACGATCGGTACTTCGATCCCCTTCTCGGCCAGGAAGATCCTGACCCGCCGGCAGTTGGGAGCCGCCTTTGCTTCGTGGAGTTTCATCCCTTCCCTCCTCCAAGTTGCGGCGACCCGCGGTCACCGTCTGCGCCAGACTATAGCGACTGACTATCGCGAGCGCGGTCTCGGGGCAGTTCTCAGGGATCGCGCTGGGGCTGGCCCCAGCGCCCGCCGCCAGCGGCTCCCGCGCTCAGCTCTCCTCGACGATCCGCCAGCCTTCGGGCCGACGCTGCCAGTATTGGTACTTGGTGCGAACGGCCCGGAAATTGTCGCTCTTGTAGCGCTGCTCGAAGGTCACAAGGTAAAGCTCGTCTTCCCCTGGATAGGAGTACATCGAGAGGTCGCCGAGCTCGACCGCAACAAAGCTCTTGGAGGCGTTGACCCGCATCTTCTGGCGCCGGAATGCCGCCAGGTCCATCGAGCCGACGTGAAACGAGCTCGCGTAGTGACGGATGTAGCGTTCGGTGTCGAGACTCTCCCAGTCGCGACGCCACTGCTCGACTCGCTCGGACAGTGATCGTCGCGTCGCCTCGACCTCATAGGCGGCCTGCCAGGTGAGTCCGTGCGAGATCACCACCGGCGTCCGACCTAGTTGCAGGTACTCCATCAGCCGAAGCAGGTCGGCGTCGCTGAGGGTGATGCAACCGCGGCTGGAGCGCGCCAATAGTTCGCCCTCTCCCTTGTTGGTGCCGTGGATCCAGATGCCGCTGCCGCTACGGCCCCGCCGCTGGTCCCAAGCGTTGGGGTAGTCGATCGGGAAAGCTCCGCGGCCGTAGATCTCGGGCAGCCGTTCGTCGGGGATGAATGAAGATGGCGAGTAGATGCCGATCGGAGTTCGCTCGTCGCCCTCGCGTTGCTTGCCGGCCCCGCCTTTGCCGATCGCCACGTAGAGCTCGCCGGTCTTAGCCACCGATCGCCCCAGGTTCTCGAAGACGTGGAGGGTGTTGGAGTCGACATCGATCACCATCGCCGACACCACGCTCGGCGGCAGCTGCAGCAGGCTCGCGGGCACCAACGGCGCCCGCGATTCCAGGGTGCCCGCGAGATCGAGCGCGACGCCGTCGCGAAGCAACCGGTCGCGTCCCACGTCGCCCATGAGCGCCTCGCCGATCCCGAGTCCGGCGGTCGCGACAGCGGCCGTCAGCACTGGGTCGACGCTCTTGGCGACGCTCGGCTGCGACGGCGATCGAGCGCCCCACAACAGCCAAAGGGCCGCCAGGAGCACCACCGGCGCCACGACCCGTCGGGCACCGGCGGCCACCGCGGTCAGCATGGCGCCGCCCCTCTCTCGCTCCTTCCGTGTGCGCAGCGGCTCATCCATACGTGATCCCGTCAGAATTCCTAGGCGCTTGCCCGGCTCTCAAGGGCTGAACGTCTCGCGAACGATCCTCCATCCCGCGGGCTCGTCGGCCAGATCGAGGGTCTTGAGCACGGTGTCGCTGTACGTGCTCGACGTGTAGGCCTGACGAAAACGGACCTGGGCTCGGAGCTCCGCGGCGCTCGGCTGAAGAGTCGCCTGGACCCCGGAGATCTCGATTCGGATGGTTCCGGGCGCCACCAGCCGCTGCCGGCGTTGATCTTGCCATTGACCGAGCGAGACCCCGTCCGCCGGCTCGAAGCGCGACGAGTAAAACCCGAGGTACTCCGAGACGCGCTTGTTCGCCCAGGCCTCGGTCCAGGCTCCGAGAAGCTGGTGAATCCGAAAGCTCGGATCGCGATCGAGGCCGAACTCGGGCTTAGGCTTGGAGCGCGCGAGCTGCCACAACACCTCGCTCTCGCCCGCAGGGCGCTCGGGGCGAGGCAGCGGCGACCGCAAGACGACCGTCCCCGGTTCGGCAGCGGGAGTTTGGGATGCGGCCGCACCCGGCGAGCCAAGAACCATGAGCACAGGAACAAGGAGCAGAAGCAGCGAGACTGCCGAGATCGTCGACCGCGACTTGACCACACAGACAGCGCGCACCGGAACTTCGCCGGTCACCCCTGAACGCTGAAACCAGAACACGCCCTATCTCCTCGAGTCACTTTCCGGCCCGGCCAATCGCAGGCCGCAGGCCGAGCTATCTCCCTGCAGCAACGTAGCATAGCGCCGCTCGTCCCCGTCGCTAGTCCCACGTCAGCGACGCGCCGGTCTGATACTCGGTCACTCGTGTCTCGAAGAAGTTCTTCTCCTTCGCCAGGTCAGTCGACTGCGACATCCACGGGAACGGATTGTCTCGGTGGTAGATCTTCGTCATGTCGAGACGCTCGAGACGCCGATCGGCGACGTACTCGACATAGTGGCAGAACTTGTCTGGGTTGATTCCGAGCACACCCTCGGGGCAAGCATCGTGGGCGTAGCGCTGCTCGAGATCGACGGCGCGGCGCACCAGCCTGAGGATCTCCTCGCCGAAGTCCGGCGTCCACACCCCGGGGTTCTCGGCACAGATGGTCTTGATCAGGTCGCACCCGAAAGCGAGATGGAGACTCTCGTCGCGCATGATGTACTCGAACTGCTCGCCGATCCCCACCATGTGATTCTGGCGCCGCAACGCCAGCATCATCGCAAACCCGGCGTAGAAGAAGATCCCTTCCATGATCACGTAGAAACCGACCAGATCCCTGACGAATCGCCGCAGGTTGTCGAGCCCATCGGTAGTGAAGCCGGGCTGGAACACCGACTGGGTCAGTTCGACCACCAGTTGGTCCTTGTCGCGGATGCTCGGGATCCGCAGGTACATGTTGTAGACCTCCTCGGGATCGAGGCCGAGGGTGTCGCAGCAGTAGATGAAGGTGTCGGTGTGCACCGCCTCCTCGAAGGCCTGCCGCAACAAGTACTGCCTGGACTCCGGGTTGGTGACGTGCTGGTACACGGTCAACACGATGTTGTTCGCAGTCAGGGACTCGGCGGTCGAGAAGAAGCCTAGATTCCAAAGGATGAGCCTGCGCTCGGTCGGGCTCAGTATCCGGTCAGACTTCCACTGCTCGACGTCTTTCTGCATCGAGACTTCTTCCGGCGTCCAGTTGTTCGCGATTCCTGCCTTGTAATACTCGCGCGCCCATGGATAGGTGATCGGAAGGATCTTGTTGGGATCGGTCTTGCTGCTGTTCAGGATCGGCATCGGAACCTCGGCGACTCGGAGACGCCCCGTGCTACTGACATGCTTCGCATTCGGGATCGTCCAGCCGGCAGAACGCGGCCGCTTCCTCGGGCTCGGCCACCGCTTGGGTCTCTGGACCTTCGCCGGCGAGCTCGGCGGTGTCCGCGATCGCACTGGTGACCCCGGCCACCGCGTACTCGCGCTTCTGGGTGTACCCGTACTTCGAGGCATCCAGGGTCGACTTCTCCACTTGGCTGGCCGCCAGAGTGCGCAGGTAGTAGGTGGTCTTGATCCCCATCTCCCAGGCAGCGATGTAGGTCTCGCTCAGCTTGCGACCGGAGGTGCCGCTCATGAAGACATTGTGCGATTGACTCTGGTCGATCCACTTGCCGCGAACCGCGGTCAGTTCCAGCAATCGGATCGGATCGATCTCGAACGCCTCTTTGTACTTCCTCTTGAGCCGATCCGGAATCGCCTCGATCCCCTGCAGGCTGCCGTCGAAGTACTTGATCTGGTCGAGCAACTCGGTGCTCCACAGACCGAGGGCCTCGAGGTCTTGGATCAGGTAGGAGTTGACGATCGTGAACTCGCCGCTGATGTTCGATTTGACGTAGATGTTCTTGTAGATCGGTTCGATGCAAGGAAAACAGCCGCTGATGTTCGAGATCGTGGCGGTGGGCGCAATCGCCATGGTGTTCGAGTTACGCATCCCGTGACGGCGAATCTTGTCGCGCACCGGTTCCCAGTCGAGTCGGCAATCGCGCGACACCTGCACCGGTCGACCGCGCTCGGCCTCCAACAGGTCGAGGGTGTCGAGAGGCAGGATGCCGCGGTCCCACTTCGAGCCCGGATAGCTGGCATAGGCGCCACGCTCCTCCGCGAGGTCTGCCGAGGCCGCGATCGCGTGGTACGCGATCAGCTCGCTGATCCGGTCGGCGACCGCGAGAGCCCGAGGGTCGTCGAAGGCGATGTCGAGCTGGAAC
>JAQBHE010000198.1:0-13888 GCA_032128015.1 Holophagae bacterium | reverse complement strand
GAGAGTAGCAAAGGGCTCGTTGCCGCCAGGGCCGGCGAGGCGCCGAGGCGGTGAGACCAAATAAGCGTCGCCTACGCACGTAGCAGCGATTTCGGAGTCTTGCTCGGACCGGGGTTCGATTCCCCGCGCCTCCATCAGGACCGTTTAGCGGGGGAAGTAGGGCAGGGCACGTCGGCCCGACCCGCTTCCCCTTTGCATTTCCCTGTCGCCTCCCGGAGATCAGATGATGGAACCGACGGACGCTGCCCCGGCGCGGCTCGAAAAGCCGAAAGCCGAATGGCACACGCTGCTCGCGCCCGCAGCCTACACGGTGTTGTTCGAGGAAGGGACCGAGCGGGCATTCACCAGCCCACTGCACGCCGAGCCGCGGGCCGGAGTGTTCGTGTGTGCCGCGTGTTTGTTACCGCTGTTTGCGTCGTCCGCCAAGTTCGACAGCGGGACCGGCTGGCCGAGCTTCTTTCGCCCAATCGAAGGCCGGTTGGAGACGAGCCGGGATTTCAAGTTGCTCGCGCCGCGCACCGAGTACCATTGCATCCGCTGCGGCGGGCATCAAGGACATGTATTTGCCGATGGCCCACCGCCGACGGGGTTGCGCTACTGCAACAACGGCGTCGCCCTGCGCTTTCTCCCGCGCGACGCCTAGCAGCCCGTGGTGAAAGTCAGGACGCCCGCACGCCAAAGCCTTCCAATGCCGGCACCCTGACATTCACCACGGGCTGCTCTAGGAATGATCCGGCCCCGATGCCGCTCGCCCCGTTACGGCGCGCGCTCGAGCACGGTTCGCGACTCGACATGACCCGCGAGGTCTCGCGGCAGCCACCAGCTCGGCTTGAGCTCGCCGAGGGAGAACAGCTTCTCGGCCTGATCCGCGAAGTGGGGTGACTCCGGCCGGTCGCTCTCGCCGAGCGGAATGGTGATCCAGCTCCGCGGCGGATCGCTGAGCACCACGATCTGGGTCGAAGTCTGCCCGCCTTGCCCCCAGCGAGTGTGGTCGGCGCGTTCCTGGCCGTAGCTCATGTTGCGCAGACTGGTGGTTCCGGTGCGCCCCCCGCCGCCACCGACCGGCCACGAGCGCTCGCCGCGACCGACGCGGAAGCGGTCGCCGTAACGAGCGTCGAGCGAGCCGTAGCGGTCGACGACATCGTTCATCGCAGCGCCGAAAGCCTCGGCCAGGGACTTGGCCTGTTGTTCCGACACCGCGATCGGCGGTGGACGCTCGCCACGCACCACCGCGTAGAGGCTGTCGATGCCGCCGGCGATCGCTTCGGCGCCGTCGCGACCTACATCGTCGAGCAGACGCTGGCGCCACATCTCGAACTTCAGGCCACCGCTGGAATCGGGGGCGAGTCGGCCGTCCCAGACGAGCAGGTCGTCGATTCCGGCTTGGTAATTGGGAAAACGGGTTGCTGCGGCCTCGCCGTGGACCTGGTGCGCACTGGTCAGAGCTTCAACCCAGCGCTCGGCGCCCGACGGGTGGAGATCGGTGATGTAGGACTTCGCTTCCTCGGCGGTCACCGAGTCGTCGGCGGCCAGCAGCTCGATCGCGCGCGCCCCGCGCTGGTTGGTCCAGCCGTCGAGGCTCGACCCGTAGCCCGGACCGCTGAACAAGTACGGCCGGTGCTCGGCGAGCCGGAACGGCGAATCGACCATCATCGCGTCCGGCGGGATGTTGCAGTTCTGCATGTAGCCCTGCGGCGGGTTGAGAACCTGCAGGTGGTCGCTCGCCGGGTGCACTCCCTGCCACTCGCTGGTGGACACCGAGCCGTCGACTGGACGCGACCAGTCGAAGCCCTCGGGTCGCACCGGCACCCGTCCGGTGCGCTGATAGTAGGTGTTGCCGGACGTGTCGGCGACCATCACGTTCTGCGGAAACATCGTCGAGGTCGCCATCGCGCCGACCGCGCCCCGGTAGTCCTCGGCGACGTTCAGGTCGTACCAGGCCTGGAGCGTGACCAGGTCGCCGTAGGCGATCTTGGCGGCGTAGGCCTTGCCGCCACGCTGGGCAACGATCGGCCCGTGGACGGAGAACCACAGGGTGTGGGTCTGGGGCTCGCTGCCTTCGATCTCGATGGTGACCTCGCGGCGCTCCATGTCTCGCCACTCGCTGTCGTAGCGGTAGCGGTCGAGCTTGCCGCCCCTCGATCGTCAACTCGTAGACATCTGCGGTGTCGGGTCCGCCGGTGGTCATCGCCCAGGCGACGTGACGGTTGTGGCCGAGTCCGATGTAGGGCGAGCCGGGCAGAGTGACGCCACTGCCGTGGAGCTCGCCGGCGTGGATCCGAACTTCCCAGAACCGCGACGGTCCGGTCCACGAAAGGTGGGGGTCGATGGCCAAGATCGGCGCCCCTTCGGCGCTCCGGCTCGTCGCTACCGCGAACTGGTTCGAACCGCGTGAGGGAGCGTCGTAGCCAGGATCGATGCCGGCGCGGCTGAGGTCTTCGTAGGCCTCGTCGATCGACCAGTTGTAGAGGAACAGCCGGCCAAATGCCAGGACCATCGCGGCGTCGACCTTACGCTCGCCCCACCACAGCGGCCGGTCGCCTGGATGGTCGCGGTAGAAATCGTCCATGCCCTGCGCGAACGCCTCGACGTGAGAGCGCAGGACGTCGGAGAGACCGGGCAGCGCGCGCTGGGCAGCGCCGTAGTGGTCCCACATCCGCGACCGCAGGTCCGACGGCACCGCGTCCGCACCCACCACCTTGGCGTACTCGCCCATCGCGATCATGAAGTTGCGTAGCAACTGGTCGGGGCGGTCCTCGGCCTGGGCGTAGCCCATCGCGTAGAGACCGGCCGCGGCACTCGGGGCATAGATGTGGGGCACTCCCCAGGTGTCGCGATAGACCACGGTCTTGCCGGCGTCGGCGCCCTCGCCCGGGAGCGGCTCGGCAGCCGGGCGGCAGGCGCCAAGCGCGAGGACGACGGCGGCCAGGGCCAAGGGCGCCAGGCGGACGAGCACGGTTGGTCGGTGGAGGCGAGATCCGAGCATCCTGAGGTTCTCCCGGCGTTGCTTGCGCGAAGTTGACGGCGCCGCACAGCTTAGCCCACACTCCTCGCGTCCGCCTTCCGACGACCAAGGAGAGCCCTTGATCCCCGTGATCCGTTCCCTCCTCATCGCATTGTGCCTGGTCGCCCTCACGCCCGCGTTCGCCCACGCCGACACCTGCTCCGCAAGCGTCACGATCGGCGGCAAGCGCGCGACCCTCGCCAACTGCGCGGTCGCGCTCTACGACAGCCGTAGCGTCACCCTGTTCTTTACCGAGAAGCCGTTGTCCGATGAAGAGCGCGACGCCTTCGAATGGAACTCGTACGCCAAGGACCGCGACCCTGAGGGCAAGCCGCGAACCATGATCTATTTCGGCTTCTGCGCCGGGGTCGCGGGCGGCGCTCCTAACGCCGCCAACGCCGACTTCGAAGTGAGCGTGAACCACGCCAGCTCGATCATGCTCCAGAGGCAGTGGGTCGAAAAGCCGAAAGGCCCGAGGCTCAAGATCGAGTCGCTCGAGGGCAAGCTGGCGCCCGGCGGCAAGCTCAGCGGACGGTTCACCGGCAAGCCAGAGGCGGACTACTCCTGGGACGTCAGCTTCGAGGTCACCCTGCCGGAGACCGAGGCCGCCGCCGGTCCCGGCTGCGGCGACTGACGATCGGGTTCGGGTTGAACCGCGGTGACGCCCTTGGGTGATCCGCGACCACGCCCGACAATCGGGTTTCTGGGGCAGCAGCGAGGCGGTCTATTGTGCCGAGCAATGCAGTCGCCGCGCGGCGATCACAACGGCGACGTGTTGACGCAGGCCGTCGGGCGAGTTTCGCCGCCAGTTTCCGGCCTCGCCGCGCTCGAATTCCCGTTCGCCCGAGGCGGCCCGATTGCCGCCACCACCCGTTTCGCCGCGTTCGCGCTCGGCCGTTGGCATCGGGTTCTCCAGCTAGCCGGCTCCGCCGTCGCGTGCCAGCCCGTCGATCGCCGCCATCTCGGCGGTATCGAGTTCGATCTCGAGCGCCTTCAGATTGGCTTTGAGGTGCCCCGGATCGGTGCTCGACGCGAGCGGCACCAGGGCCCGCTGGAGATTCCAACGGAGCACGATCTGGGCCGGCTGGCAGCGGTGTCGGTGCGCCAGCTCGCCGAGTAGTGGTTCGCCGAGCAGACCTGGAGCCGAGAGCGGTGAGTGGGCCTGGATGCCGATTGCCCGACTCTGGCACCAGTCGACCAGGCTCCGATTCGGCTCAATGGGCGAAACCGCAGCCTGATTCACCTGTGGCACTTCATGGCCGAGAGCGAGAACCTCCGTCGCGCTGAAATTGGCGACACCGATTGCGCCAACCAATCCAGCCCGGCGCAGCTCCGCCATCGCCGCCCAAGTCTCGTCGACCGGCACGTCGTCCGCGATCACCGCGCCGGTCTCGTCTCGCGGAACCGCCCGGCGCTCGAGTTCGGCCCAGCCCGACTCCTCGACGTCGACCAGCGGGGCGACGTGGCGCCAGGCCTCCGGGGCATGTAGCAGGTAGAGATCGAAGGCCTCGATACCCAGCCGCCACAAGGAGCTTTCGCACGCCTTGCGCACCAACTCCGGTCGGAAGTTGGTGCGCCACACTTTGCCGATCAGGAAGAGTTCGTGACGTGTCGGTGCAGTCGGCCCGCGCAACGCCCGGCCAATGGCTCGTTGGTTGCCGTAGAGCTCGGCGAGGTCGAACAGCCGATAACCGAGCGCGAGCGCTGCCCGCGCCGCCGGCTCGAGATCGACGTGCCGGCCGTCGCCGCGAATCGGTGAACACCCGAATCCGAGTCGCAGCTGTGGAGTCACGTCGGCGACAAGCACATGACCGAACCAAAGAAGTGCCGCAGTCGGTCCGCCGTCACCTCCGAGCTGTAGTACCTGGCGGTGGCGCGACCGCCGGTCTGCAATCGGGCGAGCCAGGGAGTCTCGCTCTCGAAACCGTCCATCAGCTCGCACACCCGCTCCACCAGATCGAAGACCCGTTGATTCGGGAACACGATGGCATTTTCGCCGTCGCACAGGAAGTCGCGGCCACCACCCGCCTCGTAACAGACCACAACACAACCGGCCGCCATCGCCTCGGGCACGGTGGTGTTGAACGCCTCGTGCGAATTGACGTTGATCAGGAACCAGGACGTCTGCATCAGCTCGGCGACCGCGCGGTGATCGAGATCCCGGAGCTTCACCAGCGACCAGTCCGGGCGCCGCGAGATCTCCGTTTCGAGCAACCGTTCGGCAATCGTGCCGTCGGGAATGCCAGCCAGTCGGTAACCATCTTTCACTGCAAGCAGCAGCCGCCGCTCGCGCCGCTGTGGTTGCTGCTCGAAGAAATAGGGCGCCACGAAAGGCGGCACGACCGAGGCGGGCAGCCCGAAATGGCGCTCGACGATGCGCGCGATGTGCGGAAGCACTGCCATTGCTGCCTCGTATCCCAGAGCCGGGAACGACCGACTCGCGCCCAACCCTCCGACGATCAGGAACCCACCTTGGACAAACACGACACGACGCCATGGGTACCGCGAGACCACGGCGCTCCCGGCCAGCACCTCGGGGACGACAACGACATCGTCGGCAGAGACCAAGAGCGCCGGATCGTCGAGGTAGCAAACCGGCACGTCGAGCTCCCGCCAGGCCGGGCGATACGGCAAACAGTGGTGCAGAACCACGGCCTCGAAACCGAGCTCGCACAGCAGCCTGACGTGCTCGTAGAGCATCCCCGTGCCCCAACTCGGCTCGGGCTCGTCCGCCACCAGGTAGTAGATCAAGGCTCACCTCGACAGCCGACGGACCATGCGACCAACACGGGGCCGGTCCATGCCCGTGCGTGGGCCGATCGTCGTCGACAACGAATCTAGGAAGGCGAAGTCAGAGCGTAGATGCACTTGCGGCAGATGAAGTCGGCCGGCGCCTCCTCCATCCCGTAGACCCAGCTCCTCATCAGGGACATCCGCGGGCCCGCGAGGATGGCGTCGAGCGATTCCTCGTGCAGGTCACCGACCACGTACTGGTCATGATAGTCCTGGCAGCAGAGCACGGCCTGCCCCATCGGATTGATGTGCACCCATTGCACCGGGCGCGACCCGGTCTGCTCGCAGCCACACAGTTGCTTGTGCTCGGCGGTTGGACGCATGCCCACCGGCAGCGCACCGGCACGATCCATCACTTCGTAGAAGTGCACCTTGAACTTGCTGCCCGCGAAACGTCCGCGGATCGCTTCGAAGTCCTGCCGGTGGACCTCGTCGCCCGCCCCGAGTACCGCCATGTCCATCTGCGGTGCCAGCTGTTTGTCCTTCATGTAGTCCAAGTTGCGCAACACGATCGGCAGGTGGTCACCGCCCCGGTCGCGCTTGTAGCGGTCGCGATCGATGGTCGAGAGGTTGATCGACAGGTAGCGCAACCCACCCATCTCGAGGATCGCGTCCACCCGTTGCGGAGTCAGGCCGGTAGCGTTGGTCAACACTGCCGGCGGCAGCCCGTAGCGCTTGAGCATCCGCACCTGATCGAGGAACCGCTTGTCGGCGGTCGGCTCGTTGTAATGGATCATCGACACACCGTCGATGGTCGACTTGTGCGCGGCTAGCTGCGCCACGATTTGCTCGTAGAACTCCATCGGCATCACGTGATCCTGGCGGCGGTCCACCGACACCGGGCAGAAGTAGCAAGCCTGGTTGCAGACCGTGCTGGCCTCGAGCGAAACGTATTTCAGCCGAAAGCGCGACGCGAGGTTCGGCGAGGACTCGATCAGCCAACCCTCCGCCACCAGGCTCTCCCGCAACTCCGGCGGCAACGCCGCGGGCGCCAGCTCGCCGCGGCGGATCCCGACCAGCTCGCGAAACCCGGCATCGAGAGCTGCCAACGACCGCTCGGTGAGCAAGCTGCTGATCTTGTCCGGGCCAAAATGCAAGAACGGCTCGATAACCAGACGGTCCACCGCCACCGGCGAATCGACGCGCTCCAGTAGCCGCTCGATCATCGTTCGAAATCTCCCGCCCGGCCCGGCCGTGCATGGTTCTGCGCATACGGCCGACCGCTGCGCCGCGTTGTCCGGCATGATAGCCCACAAGGCAGGCGCCTCTGGGTGCTCCCGCGGCCGAAAGAGCCCGCCCATCGAAGCGGCGTGGGAGTGCTGACTGCCATTACCGCGCACCGCGGCGGTCGCCGAGTAGCGAGCAACCTGCCCGCGCCACGCTCTTGACAGGCACCGACGATATCGGTCGCCTGATACGACAGGTATTTCGGTGCCTGTCACTTCTCTAGGGCGTATAGTGGAGACTGAACCGCGAACCCATCGGAGGGAAGATGATGAAGGACCCCGCTGCTGAGACGCGTTGGAACCTTTCCGCGAACGCCGGGACCTCGGCCCTTGCCGTGACGGTGCTCGCCGTCGTCTGCGGTCTCAGCGCCGCCGGCGACGCCGGGGCCCAGGGACGGCGGGGCGCGGTTCACCCGAAAGAGCCGCGCATCGCGCCGCTCGCCGCCTCGGAGTCACAGCTCAACGTGGTCAAGACGATCGCCAACCACCCCAAGCTGGCGGCAGCCTGGCAACCGCTCGGGGGCTACATCTTGCGCGAGAGCACCCTGCCGGACCGCCACCGCGAGCTGTTGATCCTACGCACCGCCTGGCTGTGCCAGGCCGAGTACGAGTGGGGACACCACGCCCGCCTCGCGCGCACCGCCGGCATCACCGACGCGGAGATCCTGCGGATCACCAAAGGACCGGAGGCGCTGGGTTGGTCGAGCTTCGACCGCAGCCTGCTGCGCGCCGCCGACCAGCTGCACACAGACTCGGCGATCTTCGAGTACACCTGGGGCTCGCTCAAGGCGCGCTACAACGACCAGCAGATGATGGACGTGGTGTTCACGGTCGGCGAATACCAGATGGTGGCGATGGCGATCAACGCCTTTGGGGTCCAGCGCGAAGAGGGAATCGAGGGCTTCCCGGGCTCGACGCCGTAACCGCCCGGTGCTGAGTCGCGTCTCCCGAGGGCCGGTCCCTGGCCCCTCGCGCCGCGGTTATGATGCCGGGACCGTTTGCGAGGAGGCGTCGTGGAATCTGAAGAGCCGGCCACTGCTCCGGGTCTAGCCACCAGCGGCGAAGCCACGCTGCTGCGTGCGGTCTCGCGCTGGCAAGTCGTCGGGCTCGCGGTCAACGACGTGGTCGGCAGCGGCGTGTACCTGTTGCCGGCGGCAGCCGCCGCGCTGCTCGGTCCCGCGAGTCTGCTGGCGGTGGCGGTGGCGGCGGTCGCGGTGCTGCTGGTGGTGCTGTGCTTCGCCGAGGCGTCGAGCCGCTTCGACCAGCCCGGCGGCGCCTACCTCTACGCCCGGGTCGCGTTCGGCGACCTGATCGGCTTCGAGGTCGGGTGGATGACTTGGCTCGCGCGCGTGGCCTCGATGGCGTCGCTGTCGGCCGGCTTCGCCCAGGCGCTGTCTTACCTGGTACCGGCCGTTGCGGCCGGTGCCGGTCGGCAGGTCACGTTGGTGTCGATGATCGTCGGCCTCACCGCGGTCAACCTGGTCGGCGTCCGCTCCGGGGCGCGCACCGCGGTCGCGCTCGCGGTGCTCAAACTGATCCCGCTGCTCTTGTTCATCGGCGCCGGGCTGTTCGTCGCCAACTGGGCGACCGTCGCCGCCCAGCCGGCACCCGAGCCCGGTGGTCTCGGAGCGGCGGCGCTGCTCTTGCTGTTCGCTTACGCCGGCTTCGAGAATACTCCGGCCCCGGCCGGTGAGTACCGGCGTCCCGAGCGTGACGTCCCGTTCGCTCTCATCACCAACCTGGCGATCGTGACCGCGGTCTACATCGGAGTGCAGTGGGTCGCCCTCGGCACCCTGCCCCGGCTCGGCGAATCGGCGACCCCGCTCGCCGACGCCGCCCAGGGCTTTCTCGGCGGCTGGGGCGGCACCCTGTTGACCGTCGGCGCCGCGGTATCGATCCTCGGCACCGCCGGCAACACCACCCTCGCCGGACCCCGCTACTTGTTCGCGCTCGCCCGCGACGGCTACGGTCCCAGTTTTCTGGCCCGCGTCCATCCGCGCTTCCGGACCCCGGCCAACGCCATCGTGTTCCAGGGCGCGGTGGTGCTGCCACTGGCCTTGAGCGGCTCGTTCGTCGGTCTCGCCGCGCTATCGGTGATCGCCCGCCTCGCGACCTACCTCGGCACCACGGCCGCGGTGCCGATCCTTCGCCGCCGCGCCGACTTGCCCGCCGCCGGCTTCCGGCTGCCCGGCGGACCGGCGATCCCGATCGCTGCATCCCTGGTGACCGCCGGCCTCGCGGCGAGCGCCGGGCGCGACAATCTGATCGCGGCGTCGATCGCGCTCGCAGTCGGCGGCGCGATCTTCGCCCTGCGCCGTGTCGACCGCGCCGCAGACTAGACGCGCCGAACGAGTCTCACGGCGCCCTGCCAGTGTAGATCGAGGTACGCGACCACCGTGCGGCGAGACCCGACTGGCCGGCAAGGTCGGGGACTCGGCAGGGCTCTCAGCGTCGACCGCTGACCAGGAGCCTAGAGAAATAGGGCAGAACCTCGGTGTAGAGGCGTCCTTGTTGTCCCCAAAGCCGGTTTCGATGGTCGCCGTTGAACATCTCGAACGTGTGCTCGACTCCCTTCTCGGACAATGCTTCCGAGAAAGCGCGGGAGGTGGGGGGAATGTGAGTGAACCCGTCGGTGAACGCCGAGTCGAAGCGGAGACCACGGAGGCGCACTGGCTGAGCCAGATAGGCATCGATTCGGTTCACCGGGAAGTTGGCTTCCCAGCGGCTGTGGGCCGGCTGGTTGGGTACGACAGCACCGTTCACCTTCTTGAACGGGTAGTCCGCGAAATAGGGAGGGCGATCCGGGTTGGGCGAGAAGGCCTGGCTCACTCCGATGATCGCCGTCACGTAGAAGTTCGTGTCGAAGTACTCGCTGGGATCGCCAGCCGAGAGCAGCAGCTCGAAGGCCGGGTTCTCGGCCGAGACGTCGCCGCCCCAACCGAGGAGGCTCGGACTCAGGCCGTAGATGGTGCTGAAGATGTCCGGGTGATCGAGGCCTAGCCGGATGGCGCCGTGGCCGCCCATCGAGTGGCCCATGACACCTCTGCTCTCGGCGTCCGTCAGTGTCCGGTAGTTCGAGTCGACGTAGGAGACGAGATCACGAGCAACGAAGTCCTCCCAGTTTCCTTTCACCGTCGAGTTCGCATAGTGGCAACCGAAAAAGGGGGTGCGGCTGTCGACCATCACCAAGATCATCTCCTCGATCAGCCCGGCCGCAATGCCTCGGTCCATGAGGTTGGGGAGAGTGCCGTATTCGACCTCGTTCGGGCTCCAGGCTTCGGTCCAGACCGTGACCGGATCGCCGATGCCGTGCAGAACGTAAACGACCGGGTATCGACGCTGGGGCGAATCCGAGTAACTCGACGGAAGGTAGATCCGGACGTCGCGATCCGTGGAGAACCCGAGCAAGTTGTTCGCGAGCGACGGGCCGGGCACTTGAAGAGCGAGCAGCTGACCATGCTGGGGAGGTTCGACGCCGGCAAAGGCGCCGACAAGGATGAGGAACAGCAACATTCCGAGAGCGGCTCGTCGAATCATGGGTGACTCCTGTTGGCTCGTTGAAGGGTTCGCTGCGGGCCCCGGCCGGCATCGCGCGCGCTGATGGCAGCGCAGTCGATGCCTTACTACCAGCCTGAGCTCATGGCTGTCGCCCCACTCGACCAAGTGGCACCCGCTGCTAGCGGGATCGTGGTTGTCACCGCTCCCCAGCGACGTCGCAGTGAGGAGACGCGGTCATACCACGATCCCGCTAGCCGGCCACCCCGCCCAAGCGGCCGGGGACGGCCGCGGGCTCTAGCTTCACTAGGCCACGAGACTTGACTCGTTTGTGAAGATCCCGGCGGGCCTAGTGAATCTAGGGCGTCCTCGGTCTCAGAACCTGGATGCAGACGCCGGCAGGACCACGGGCGACTCCAGCTCGAGCTCTTCTCTGCACTGCGAAGGCGTCATACCGGTACGCTCTCTGAACACCCGGTTGAAGGACGTCTTGCTGTTGAAACCGGCGTCGAACGCTAGGGCGAGGAGCTTCCGGTGGCGATGGGCTGGGTCCGCCATCATCCGCTTGACTGCTTCGATCCGATAGTCGTTCATGAAGGCGTAGAAGTTGACGCCGACCAGCTCGTTGATGACCTGCGAAAGCGCATGAGGCGAAACGGAGAGGGCAGCGGCGACGTCATCGAGACCGATCTCCGGGTCGCGATAAGGACGCTCGCGCTTCATATGGCCGAGGAGGGCGTCGAGAAGGGCCTGCTTCTCCGGGCCCTCGAGAGGCGAGTTTCGGTATTTGGGTGGTTTCGGCACGCCGGCTTCGGCCGATTCGGTGGCCGGCGCAATGCTGGAAATCAAAAAGAACGGCCGCTTGATCGCCGCAAAGGCGAAGCTGTAGATGACGCCGGCGACGACGAGGCTGCCGAAGCGGTCCGACTCGCTGAAAACTGATGGTGCGAGGGTGGGGAAGAAATAGAGGATGTGGATCAGCACTACCGGCACGAAAGTCGCCGCGAGCATCCGCCGAAACCAGACGAAATGAACCCGCGCCGCGCAAGCTGCCGAGCCCAGCTTCTGACCACAGACCAGGAAAGCGACGACCTGGTAGGCAAGGACGTGGGTTCCCTTGAAAGCGACCAGGAAGTCGATCGTTCTCCCGAGCTCGCGGTCGAGAACCTCGAGCTTGTCCGAGCCAGCCAGCCGGTAGAAGGGCACGAGCACTACAGTCGTCAGAATCAAAGGAATGAAGTGGCTGAGGTCTTTGGCCCGCCACCGCCGATCCGGATCGTTGATCCGAAGCGCGTAGAGGTAGAGGAGTGGGCCGATTGCCAGGGGCAGTGAGAAGGTGCTCAGCAGGGCATGCGGCCAGCGGGCGTAGAGCCCCGCGGTATCGACCAGCTCTTCGCCGATCATCAGGGTAAGGACCAGAGTCAAGATCGCCATCAGGAGGCCCGGGCGGCGCGCCTCGCCCCTGTTTGCCAGCAGCACCGTCGAGACGAATACGCCTTGCACGAGGCCGGCGAAGAGGAGAGCAGTCCAGATGAGAGAGGCGGAGTCCATGGCAGGTACTCGACTGTCTACGCCGAAACCGGGGGAGAGTTGACGACGAGACGATCAGGCGGGGATCCCACTGTCGTTTCGAGCCGCGCGTGACGGGCGAAGAGGAGCGTGGCCGCGCGGCGGTTCGCAGAGGGCGGCGGGCCCTTCCTGTGAGTAGCATGAAGCAGAGTCGAAAGCGTCCCACTCGATCGAATGGGACGCAAGAAGGGCGGGCGGGTGGTACGAACGCTCCTCATCGCAGCCACCTCGCTCCTGAGAAAACGTCACGTGGCGAGCACGCCAGTCTGAGGGTCGAAGAGGTCGAGGCCAAATGATGCGGCTCGCCTTCGAAGTCCGCGAAGGATGCGGGAGCGTTGTGTTTGGTCGTAGTCGGCAGCGGTCAAGTGGCGATAGGGAGTTTGGTGGCGGAGCATGTGGTAGACGAGGATGGCGAGCTTGCGGGCTGTGGCAGTGACAGCCTTGGGCTTCCCGAGTCGTGCCGCCATGCGTCGGTAGAAGGCACCAAGGGCATGATCGCTCCTCATGAGGCTCATTGCGGCGAGCCGCAAGACCTTGGCGGCGCGGTTGGCAGAGGGCATGGTTCGAGAAGAGATCGTCTTGCCGCCGGTGATTTTGTTCCTGGGAGCGAGAGTAAGCCAGGCGGTGAAGTGCTTCTCCGACGGCCACGGTCCCATATCGCGGCCAATCTCCGCGAGGAGCTTGAGGGAGCCATAGGGCCCGAGGCCAGGAAGTTGACTGAGGTCGACACCTCGGCAAAGCCTGTAGAGCTGTGAGTGCAGGTCGAAACGAGGCTCATTGGCCCGGGGACGGCGCTCTCTCTTCGGTGGCTCCCCCAGAGGTGCTTGGACACCAGACTCTGCTTCAAGGCTACCGAGCAGCGACTCGATCTCATGATCGCAGTGCTGCATTTGGACGTGGCAGAAGTCGTACAGTTCGAGCGCTTGACGGAGCACAAATACTTGCTCCGGGCGGTAGTGCCCGGTGAGCGACGCAGCGATCTCTTCCTCGGTTGCCTTGCAACGTTGATTGCGGTGGCGAGCCAGGAGGTTGGGATCGGTCACGCCAGCGACGATGTCGCGAAGGATCGCGAGCCCCGTGATCCCGGTGACATCACTGATCACGGTGTGCAGTTGCAGATTCATGATCGACATCGACTTCTGCATTCGTTGGACCGAAGCGACAGCCGCCTCCACCAGCTGATCGCGGTGGCGCACCAGGCTGCGCAAAGCCACGATCGACTGGTCGGGCCGAAAGCTGCCGCGCAACAGTCCGAAGGTATGCAGCTGTTGCAGCCATTGGCAGTCGAGAACGTCCGACTTGCGACCAGGAACGCCCTTGACGTGACGAGCGTTCACCAAAATGACCTTGAAACCTCGCGCCTCGAGGATCTCGAAAAGCGGGATCCAGTAGACCCCCGTTGATTCCATCGCGACCGTCTCGACGTCGCACGAAGCCAGCCAATCTGCCAGTTCGTTGAGTGATGTCGTGAAGCTCTTGAACTCTCGAACCGAGGACTCGCTGCGCCCCTCGGGAACCGCCACCCAGTGACTCGCGCTCCCCACGTCAATGCCAGCGGCGTTCAAGTGGATCCTCTCCAACCTCTTCTGCTCCCGAGCTCGCCTGGATGAGTCCCCAGCCCTCTTTCGTCTCTTGCCTTCCACCGCAACCTCCTTCATGGTTGAAGGTGGAGCACCCGAGGGCAGGAATGCGCAGAATTCGACATTCTCCTGAACGGGATCACGCGCTTGCGTGTCACCACTGAGACTCTCGATGCATTCCCGGGCCAAGCTGGGGAACGAGGTCGGACCACCAGTGTTAG
>JAQBHE010000197.1:0-10642 GCA_032128015.1 Holophagae bacterium | reverse complement strand
AGCAAGGTCGGCTTCCTTCCGGCCGCGAGCGGCGCCGGCGCTTGACGCCGCCGCCTCTAGCGGCCGGACCCGCCTCCTCGGCCGATGACCCGCTCGAGCCCCGCTAGGCCGCGCTCGAGCTGAGCGCGCTCGGGCCCGAAGCTGAAGCGCAGATAGGTCTGGTAGCGGGCGTGGGCGCGACGACGCCCGGGGTTGACGTCGAAGAAGGCGCCGGGAACCGTAATCACCTGCTCGCGCAGCGCGGCCTCGAAGAAGCGGTTGCCATCGGCGAGCGCCGGCGGCAGGTCGGCGACGCTGGCCCAGCAGTAGAAAGCCCCTCGCGGCTCGACCTCGACCGAGATCCCGAGCCGCCGGAGGCCGGTCAGCAGGAGCTCGCGCTTGATGGCGAACTCGCGTTGGATCGCGGTGGTCTCCAAGATCGCGACCTCGGGATCGAGCAGGCCCAGCGCCGCCAATTGCAGCGGCCGGTTGGCGCCGCCGTCGAGGAACGAACCGGCGCTCGTCGCCTGCTCGATGATCTGGCGCGGACCGACGATCCAACTGATCCGCCAGCCGGGATAGCGCCAGTTCTTGGTCAGGCCGTCGACCAGCACCACCGGATCGCGGTCGACATCGTCGACGTAGCGCGCCGCCGATACCATCGGCGGAGTGGCGGCCGCGTCGCCCGCGGCTCCAGCGTCGTACACGTAGTGCGAGTAGAACTCGTCGAGGATCAAGGTGCACCGGCAGTCGCGGGCGACCGCGACCCAGGCCTCGAGGTCGGCGCCGTCGGTACGCTGGCCAGTGGGGTTGGAAGGGTTGCTGCACAAGAGGGCGCTCAGCCCGCGACCGACCACTTCGTCTTGCAGGGCTTGCGGCGACAGCCGGTAGTCCTTGGCCGGGTCGAGCAGGATGGGAATCGGAATGAAGCCGCGGAAGGTGAACAGCAGCTCTTCGTAGGCGGTGTAGTCGGGGATCAGGTGGCCGAGGTTGAGCGGCGCCAGCGACGCCACGACCCGCGCCATCGCCGCGCGCCCGCCGGGCGCGATCGAGACGTTCTCTTCGGTGTACTGCGAGCGCTTGCCCTGGCGGTAGAAGTGGTTGTAGAAAGCCGCGACTCGGCGTCGCAGCTCGAGCAGACCGCCCACCGGCGCGTAGGTGTGATCGCGGCTGGTGAGTTGCAGTCGTTCGATCCGCGGCGGCGCTCCCGCTAGGTTCCCGGTCTCGGGCGATCCCTGTCCGAGGTTCGACCACTCGAGACCGTCGCGTTGGTAGCCGCATTCGGCGGCGCGGTGCATGACGTAGATCACGCCGGTGCGCGGCACCGGACGGAAGCTCGCGAGTGGCAGGGTCAGGCCAGGAGGGGAGGGGTCGGTCACAGGACCTCGAAGGGGTTGGTTGGCGGCAGTTGCGTTTCGGCGGCGCCTTGGTAGGCGTTCTCGACGACGCCGGGTTCCCCACGCGCCATGCCTGCCGCCGCGGGCCGGCGATTATAGTCGCGAGGCCATGCCGAGCTGCCTAGGTCACGGGTTGCGGGAACAACCCGCGACTTCATCGACTACTTCACCGAGTGCAGTCGGCGCCGGTCCTCGGCGCTTGCTGGTCATGGGGTGCGTTCTCTTGACGGCGGCGATCTCGTGGGGGTGCCGGACCCCGATTGCCGACCCGCGACCCGCGATCGACGATGGCCAGGAGCCTGTCCAACGCTGGCTTCGTGACAGCGATTGGATCCTGCGCGACGACCAAGGGACCCCGGTTACCGGTGAGCTGTTTCGGTCGCAGGTCGGCCGGCGGTTGTTGGCGGAGGCAGATCGCAGACCCTGGGTCGTCGACCTCGATAGCGGATCGGTGTGGAGGTTGCCGCGCCGCGAAGTCCGAATCGACGGCGATCGACTGGTGGCAAGGCTGGCGTGGCCCGGGGCGGCCCGTCCGCTCGGCCGCGTCGCGGCCGACCCGGATGATCCCACGGCGCTGACTCTGGCGGCTCCCCGGGGCCAGCGTAGGCTGGCGCCAGCGCCACCGCTAGACGGTCCGCTGACCGCCGAGCAGATCCTCGATCTTCGTCCCGCCTACCGGATAGGGATGCGAGAGCACGCCCCGAATCCGCGCTCGGTCGCCGCGATCCGCGCCGCTGAGAGACCGTTCGAGGTCACCGTGCTGTTCGGATCATGGTGCCCGGCCTGCCAGAACTTCCTGCCCTACGCGCTCCGGCTCGAATTCGAGCTGGCGAGATCGGGAGCCCAGTGGTGCTACTTCGCTCTTCCCGCCCCGCCGGCGGGTTTCCGTCATCCCGAAGTACTACGAGCGGGGGTGCGCGAGCTGCCCGCGGCGGTGGTCACCCGCGACGGAACGGTGCTCGGCCGGCTCTCGGGTCCCGACGCCTTTCGCTCGCTCGACCGACATCTGGCGCGGATGGTGAGCGAGGAAGTATCGTTCGTCGCGCCGGTGCCGGCGGGCGACGCGGGTACTCCGATGCCGTTGCCCGCGTTCCAGCCGTGAGCGCGAGCCGAACGTAGCCACTGTCGCGCCGCGGTCAGCTCGGAGCGCGGAGCGACCGCACCGCGGTCCATGCGGACGCCAGTCTGCGCTCGCGTGCGCTGGCGCCGATCGGAGTTGCAGGCCGACCGCCGAAGCGGGTGCGGAGGTCAGCGGCGCTGCGTTCGAGGCACGCCTCGGCGGCGCGCTCGGCGGACGCCGCCTCGGCCAGCACGCCCGCTAGCGCGATGTGGGTCGCCGGCGAGCTCGGGTCGGCGGAGGCGAGGGCGCGCAGACCGCAGATCGCCGCCAGACAGCCCTCAACCACGACCGACGGCCAGGCGTCGCGGGTGCCGATCCAGGCGAGGGCAGAGAGCATCGCCGCTGCTCCGAAGAGATCTTCGAGGACGCGAAAGGGCTTGATCGCGTCGAGGTAGGCATCGCCAGGAAGGATCTCGGATGCCTCGACCGCGACCCCTTCCAGTCGAATGGTCGCGTGGGGGAGCTCCGGCGCGTATCGGGACTCCGGCAATGGGGTGATCGTGATTCCGGCTCGGCCCGCTGGCAGCGACAACAGGACTAGGCGGTTGTGCTCGCCCTCGAAGCCGCGTGACGCCGCGACCAGCAGACGATCAGCCACCGGCGCCAAGGTCGCCCAGCGCTTGTGACCGTCCAGGCGGAGGAGCCCTGAGTCTGCCGCAGGTCCGGTGAGCCGGGTGTGGATGTGACGGGGATGCGGACCGCGATCCTCGGAGACGCAGAAGGCCACGATCTCGTTCGGGTCAAGCTCTGGGAACAGCCGGCGCAACGCGCCTTGGTGGGCGGTCGCGAGCGCCCAGGCGGGACGGTCGGCGGTCGCCGCGCGCGCGACCATAGCGTCGAAGGGACTGGCGCTGCGCGCCAGATCGGTAGGTAGCCGCAGCCACTCGAGGACCGAGTCGACCGCGGGTTGGGCCGGCCGCGAGCACAAGATACGGAGGAGCAGGTCGTCCATCGCTGCGGTGGAGTCTAATGGTCTGAAAGCCCGCTACACTCTCTTCCTCGCTGCAGGGTGGCGGTCGCGCGCAGCCACCTACTCCAAGACCCATTGATTCGATCGTGCCGCGCTGTGCCCTAGCCCAAGTCCTCGCCGTCCTGCTCATGGCGCTCGCGGCATGCGCCAGAACCGACGACGCTGCGAAGGCGCCGCCGGCTCACCGTGGTCCGGTGGTGCTCGTGACCTTCGAGGGACTGCGCGCCGACGCGGTCGGCGGCCTCGGTTCTCCTCCGGGAGGTGGCGAGTCCTTCGGCGGCCAGACCACAGTCACTCCCAACCTCGATCGGTTGATCGCGGAAGCGTGGTGGGCAGGCACCGGGATCGCCGCTTCGAGCGACTCTCTGCCGGCGCTGGCGTCTCTGCTAACGGGACTCCAACCGTGGACCCACGGGGTGATCGCGCCCGAACGGGCGGTACTGGCCGAGCCGGTGACCACGCTGGCGGAAGCGATGAAACGGGCCGGCTATGAGACCCGCGGATTCTTGTTCGATCGCCAAGGTCGGGAACGGTTGGGGTTTACCCAAGGACTCGATCAGGTGGCGGATCTCGTGCCCTTCGATCGGGTGACCGCCGAGCTCGCAAGTCTCTCGAACCGTCCGACGTTCTGGTGGCTGGACCTGCGTTTGCCAACCGCCCCCTACCGCCGCTTCGACGAGGTGGCCGAGGCCCTTGGCTGGCTGCCGGACGAGCTTCCCCAACTGGTCACCGCTCGTGGGCTGACCGAGGTCACCGACCCGGGAGTCCCTTGGACCGAAGACCAGCGGTGGGTCTACCGCGCCCTCTACCTGATGAACGTGGCGCGCGCCGATCGCCAGCTTGGAGTGTTGCTCGACGCGCTGCGCCAGAACCAAGGCTGGGACGACACCTTGTTGGTCGTGACCTCGAGCCGCGGCGAAGAGCTGGGCGAGTACGGCCTGAGCATGGGTGGCGGCAGCCTCGGACGGGTGCTGATCGAAGTGCCGCTGGTGATCCGCTGGCCGCGGGCCCGGCTCGCCCACGCGCCCGCGAAGACCGGGAAGACCGAGCCGTTGGCTGCTGCGGCGATCTTCGCGACCTTGGTCAAAGCCGTGGGTGGCGAGCCAGCGCCGGCGACCGCACCAGCGCTCGGCAGCCGGTCGACTTCCCGGGTCCTCTCGGAGCTCTACATGATCGACGGTGGCCACGAGATTTCGTGGTACCGCGACGGACTCCAGGTGATTCGGCGCAACCGACTCGCAGCGCCGGATCCGGGTTTCTATCGGGCGCGCGCACTCGTCGACACCGGCGCCGGCGGCCGCGCCGCCCAACGGGCGCACGCCGAGCTGGCCGCACTCCGAGAGAAGCTCGAGCGGATATCGCCGTTCCCGGGTCTCGACGATCCAGAGGTCCGAGCGTGGCAGTGGACCGAGGATCGCGGCCTTGCTGTCCTCAACGACGCGGCGCTGGTTGGCCAGCTCGGCGCCGAGCTGGAGGCGGCGTGGCGCCAGAGCCATCCCGACGACCTGCCCCTGCGTCCGCCACGGCTGCCGGTCGCGCCCATTGTGCGCTGATCGACCGCGGGCCCGGGTGACGAGCGCTGCTGCAGCGGCTAGCCGGCGGCGCCGCTCTGGGACCGCGCCCGCTTCTTGGCCGCGATGAAGTCGCGGTCGGGCACGTGGAGCAGTCGCGCCACCTTTCGCACCAGGAACTCCTCCTCGGGCGCCAGATCGCCGTCGGCGTAAGCAATCTGCCACAACAGTTCCACGACCCTGACCTTGTCGGCCGGGTCGAGAGAGCGGTGGAGCACCCGGGTGAACTCGTAGAGCGACACCGACACGCGTGCTTCGGCAGTCGCCTGGGCGACCAGCTCGTCGGTGTCTTGCTCATCGAGCCCTAACAGCGCTTGGACGGCCGAACGCAACTGGCCGATCTCCTGGTCCGTCTCTTCGAAATCGGCGTCGACCATTTGGCTCAGCAGCGCCGCGGTCGCGACCTGTACCGGGTCGGGAGTCGACCGCGGACTCGGTTCGGCACCGGCGTCCCCGAGTCCGAGCAGAGTGCGAAAAGCCTTCAACATCAGCGGCAGGGGAGAATGGAGTACCCCGTTCGACCAACCGGGATCACAGGAAGTACAACTGGTCATCGACCGACGGTCGGCGAGCGCGCCGGAGCGATCGCTTGAGCTCGAACAATCCGTCGAAAGAATCGTCGTCGTCATCGAGCTCGGACTCGATGGCATCCGGGTCCTCACCGGCCTCCATGCGCTGGAGGGCATCCTGCATTCGAGGTCCGAGATCGAGCCCGCTCAGTTCGCCGAAGCGACGCAGAAGGTGGCCCAGGGCGCGCGGATCCTCGCTGTCTCCGAGCCGTTCCATCTCGCCACCCAGCGCCTCCATCGCGCCCTCGAGACGCGCTTCGTCGGCGCCGGCGAAGGCGTCGTTGTCGTCGCCGTCCTCGCCGCCGCCGCCGCCCGGCCTCAGCATGGCAAACGTCGACGGCCGGCGATCGAGACCGGGCCGATCGCAGCGCGGGCATGATGGCCGCCGCCGGCGGCCGCCCGGGGCAGCGAAGAAGCTGAAGATCGTGTGGCAGTCGGGGCAGTAGTACTCGTAGATTGGCACGGGGAGATCGCGGGGGTGACCAGGTCGCGGGATCTTACCAGCCGAGAATGCGCGGCAACACAGGAGGCTCGAGAGGATGCTCAACAGGAAGCAGGAAGTGGCGTCCACCGCTCGGCCCGTGTATATTCGTCCGTCCGACACACGCCTCGACACGTTCGAGCGTAAGCGACTGTCGTCATTGGAGTTTCGCCCGCCATGCCGCTCGAACCGCAGCAACCCTGGACCCCAACGGGCTGGCGCCGGTTCCCCGCCGACCAGCAGCCGCGCTACCGCGATGCCGACGCCGTTGCCCCGGTCGTCGCGCGCCTGGCGGCGCTGCCGCCGTTGGTCACCTCCTGGGAAGTCGAGGAGCTCAAGCGCCAGCTTGGGGAGGCGTCGCACGGCGAGCGTTTCCTCCTCCAGGGGGGCGATTGCGCCGAGAGCTTCGACGACTGTCGGGCGGCGGTGATCACCAACAAGCTGAAGATTCTGCTCCAGATGAGTCTGGTGTTGGTGCACAGCGCCAAGATGCGGGTGATCCGCGTCGGGCGCTTCGCCGGGCAGTACGTCAAGCCGCGGTCGTCGGATCGCGAGATCCGCGACGGCGTCGACCTCCCGTCCTATCGCGGCGACCTGGTGAACAGTCTGGGTTTTACTGCGGCAGAACGCGAGCCCGACCCCGAGCGGCTGCTCCGCGGCTACGAGCGCGCTGCTCTGACCTTGAACTTCATCCGCTCGCTGATCGACGGTGGTTTTGCCGACCTCCACCACCCCGAGTACTGGGACCTTGGCTTCGTCCAACACTCCCCGCGGGCTGTCGAGTATCAGAGCATGGTGGGCTCGATCGGCGACTCGTTGCGGTTCATGGAAGTCCTTGCGGGAGCGCACGTAGGCGAGATCGGTCGGGTGGACTTCTTCACCAGCCACGAGGGGCTGCACCTCGACTACGAGCAGGCTCAGACCCGGGCCGTGCCGCGCCGTCCCGGCTGGTACGATCTGTCCACCCACTTTCCCTGGATCGGCATGCGCACAGCGCGCCTGGGCGGCGCCCACGTCGAATTCTTTCGCGGCATCCGCAACCCGATCGCGGTCAAGATCGGATCGACCATGACCGCCGAAGAGTTGGTGGGTCTTCTCGATGTGCTTCACCCCGACGACGAGCCCGGAAGGTTGACCCTGATCCATCGCTTCGGCGCCGCAGCGATCGCGTCGGACCTGCCACCGCTGATCGAGGCGGTGCGCGCGACCGGCAAGACGGTGCTGTGGTGTTGTGATCCGATGCACGGCAACACGAGGTCCACCGAATCGGGGCTCAAGACCCGCCGCTTCGAGGACATCCTCGCCGAGCTCGAGAGCGCGTTCGATATCCATCGCGATCTGGGAAGCCGTCTCGGAGGAGTCCACTTCGAGCTCACCGGAGACGATGTCACCGAATGCGTTGGCGGCGCCCGCGGCCTCGAGGAAGTCGGCTTGCAGCGCGCCTATCGTTCGCAGGTCGACCCGAGGCTCAACTACGAGCAGTCCTTGGAGATGGCTCTGCGAGTGGGTCAGAAGATGAACGGGCACTTGCCGTGAGAGGCCGGCCGCGATGCAGGCGGGCTGTTAGGATCGTCAGGCTAGGGGTAGGCCCGCGATGACCGAAGGCATCCAGGACTTCCGGTTCCGAGACAATACGCGAGCGCCGTTCGAGATCGCGGTGCGGCTGCGTTTCGACCGTTTCGGCGGCACCGTCGACGCGTTCTCGGCCGACGTTTCGCTCGAGGGCATGTTCGTCCGCACCGACGATCCCAAAGCGGTCGGAACCCTGGTCCAGTTCGAGTTCGGGCTCGGCGAGGGCGAGGAGCGGGATGTCGTCCAGGGTCTGGGGGATGTCGTTTGGCTGCGCTCCGCGGAGAGCGTTTCGGGCAAGGCGAAAGGCATGGGAATCCAGTTCCGGTACATTGATCCTCACAGCCGCGATCTCATCCACCGGATCGTCAGCCGCCACCTGTCGGTCCGCCCGACCTCCGCGGACCTCCCGATTCAGCCGCAGGTGCTGTCGGCGGTCGACGACTCGCCGGCGGCGGTTTCGCCGACAGCAGTTTCGCCGACAGCGGGGGTCGTTGCACTGGAACCGGCTCAGTTCGTTCCCGCGCTCGGGCGAGAGGACAGTGGACCGTTGGTGTTTCCGGCCGGAGCCCTGGACCCGAACAGCCCGGTACCCAAACTGCCGGTTCGAGCGGCCGCGCCGCCGGCCATTCCCCCCGCGGAACCGAAGGACGCGGACGCGTCCTTCGCGCGGCTCAGCGCGGACCTTGCCAGCGCAGACCTTCCCAACGAAGACCTTCCCAACGAAGACCTCGCAAGCGCAGACCGAGCTGATGAGGCGACGACCGGCGAGCGGCCAGCGGTTCCTGAGCAGGTTGAAAAGGTCGGCAAATTGCCTCGGCCTGCGCGAGTTCCTATCCCGCTCGACCGCGAGCCGCCGCCGGTGGCTGCGGTCCAGGAGAAGCTTACCGCATTGGGAAGCACCGCATTGGCAAGCTCGGCGGAAAGCACTCCATTGGGAAACACCTCATTGGGGAATCTCGACGACATTCTCGGGACGATCGCTCGAGACAGCTCGCAATCGCCCTCGTCGTCTGGGATGACAACACGCAGCCCGTTCAAGCCGCCGCCGCCCGACCCCGATCTACCCTCGTATCTTTCGCCGTCTTCTCCTGCCATCGGCCGGCCGATTCTCTACGCCGCGGCGGCGATCGCAACGATCGCCCTGGCGACTGCGGGGTGGTGGTATCGAGACGCTCTGTTGGAGCTGCTTGGTGTGGCGAAAGAGCCGGCTGTCACCCAGATCTCCCTGCCCGCCGCGCGAGGAGCGGCGTCCGCCGAGGTCGATCCCGCGACCTTGGCGCCTCCGGTCGCTGATCCTCTGGCCGGCGTTGCGACGACCGCGGACACAGCCGCCCCGGTCGTGGAACCGGCTCAAGATGGTGTTCGCAGCGCCGCGGCCGCCTATTCGCGCCGGCCGGCGGATTCGAGCGCGCCCACACCGAGCACACCGAGCACCGCCGCCCCGGACGATCGCGTCGGGACGGCTGCGGCGCAGCCAGGCCGGGCGAGCGCCGGCGGAGTTGGTTCGCCCAGCCGGATCGACAGCGTCTTCGCCCAAGAGACCGCGACCGCAACGATCCTGGTGATCACCGCCGATCGGCCGATTCAGCCCGGGGGCTTCTCGGTGCTGAGCCTCTCTGCGCCGCCTCGGTTCGTGTTGAAGTTGCAGGGGATCGAGCAGCCCTTTGCCGACCGGGTGCCTTCGCCGCGGTTGCGCAGCCTGCGCTCGGCGGTCCATCGCGATGCCGAACCGACGGAGCTGCACCTGGTATTTGATCTGGCCGGCGACCGAGCGCGGGCGACCGCCCGGCTGCTCGCCGACGGCAGGCTCGAAGTGCGGCTCGAGGACGGCTAGCGAGGGTTGCAGCCCTCGCAACCGCCGCCATCGGCGGCCAGTCCGGCTCCAGGTGCGCGGATGGGGGCTGCCCAGACAGTCCGTCTCGGGATCCTGGCCAGCCGCCTCGTCGGTTTGATCCGCGAGCGGGTGCTCGCGCACGTCGCTGGCGCGAGTGCCGCCTCGGATGTCTTCGTGGCGGCGCTGCGCGGCCCCAACTTGGTGCAGAACCTGCTCGGCGAGCAGGCTCTGTCGGCTGCGTTCGTGCCGATCTACAGCCGCCTCCTCGAGCGCGGCAACGAGCTCGAGGCGCGTCGTTTCGCGCGCGCGATCGGCGGCCTGCTACTCGTGGCTTCGGCCCTCCTCGGACTGCTGGGAGTCGTGCTCGCGCCCTGGTTGGTAACCGCGCTCTACCCGGGCTGGCGGGTTCGTCCGGAGCTATTCGGGCCCGCGGTCGACGCGGTGCGGGTGGTGTTCCCGATGACCGCCCTGCTGGTGATGTCGGCATGGTGTCTGGCGATCCTCAACAGCCACCGCCGATTCTTCCTGCCGTATTTCGCGCCGGTGCTGTGGAACCTCGCGACGATCGTCGGCCTGCTGGTCGGTGCGCGTTTGATGGTGGGGCGCGAGCTCGAGATCCGCACCCTGGTCCTTGCTGGCTGCACCGGCGCTCTCGTCGGCGGAATCCTGCAACTGGCGATCCAGCTGCCGTCGACCGCTCGCGCGGCGGGCGGTTTGCGCCTGACCCTCGAGCTCGGAGCTCCCGGAGTGCGCGAGGCGCTGCGGGCCTTCGGCCCGGTCTTGGCGTCACGCGGGGTGGTCCAGCTCTCCGGGTACCTCGACCAAGTGCTGATCAGTTTCTTGGTCGTCGGTGCGTTCGCCAGCATCGGTTACGCGCAGCGGATCTACCTGATGGCGGTATCGCTGTTCGGGTCGGCGGTGGCTGCGGCCGAGCTTCCGGAGCTCTCGCGTCTCGACGGCACCGCTTCTGCCGACAGCTTCCAGAGGCGCTTCACCGCCGCCTTGCGCTCGATGTCGCTGCTCGCCATTCCCACCCAGATCGGTTTCCTGATCTTCGGTTTTCCGATGGTTGGGGCGCTGCTGCGCACCGGACGTTTCGATGCCGAGGCCAACTGGCTGGTGTACTGGATCCTCGCCGCCTACGGCCTC
>JAQBHE010000196.1:0-16648 GCA_032128015.1 Holophagae bacterium | reverse complement strand
GCACGTAGCCGCGAGGCCGATGCGATGATGGCGTAGCATGCAGAAAAGGGACTCATTATGAGTTGAGCACGATGGGAACCCGGCCCCATTCTGCGTCGAGCGCCTTTCGAGCGCTGGCCATCGCCGTCTGGCTCTCGGCATTCGCGACGGTGCCGCTCACGGCCGCGGACATCGTCATCGGGCGCGATGGAATCCGCGAGGCAGGAACGCTTCAGTCTTGCATCGGCGACCGTTGCCAGTGGGCGGGAAGGTCGGTGCCACGCTCGGGAATCGGCTGGATCGGCTTCGGTGAAGCCGGAGCGTCTCCGACACCTCAGGATCCGGAGAGCGACCAGGTTTGGCTCCACGACGGCCAGACCTCGGTCGGCAAGGTCCTCGGCCTCAATTTGGGATTCGTCGAGACCGAGAACGACTCCTTCGCTCGCCGGAAAGTGGCCTGGATCTACTTCGGCTCGGCGGAAGGGCTACCACCGCAGGAGCCGGCGACGACTGTGACCGCAGCTCCGCCGGATACGGATTCCGATTCCGAGGAAACGTTGGCCTTGGCGGAATCGCCCGCTCCACCAGCGCCGGAAGCACCGGCACTCCGCCTCAACGAGGTCCTCTTTCTGCCGCGACAGAATGAATCGCCGTTCGTCGAGATCGTGAACGCCGGGACGGCGAGCGCGTCGCTCGACGGTGTTGCGCTTCGGAACGACAAGGGAACCTCCTTCGCGCTGCCCGTGGGAATGGAGCTCGCGCCGGGCGCGTTTATCGTCGTTCAGTTCGACGGCGCGAGCGGTGCAGAAGAGGGAGTCGTGCACGCGCCGCTGGGAGACTTTCTCGGTCGAGCGCTCGGGGCGATCTGGCTGTCGAGTCCAGAAGGAACCGTCGATGGCGTCGTCTGGGGCCTCAACCAGCCGCGAGCGATCGAGCTCTGCCGTGGCGGCCGCTGCTCGGAGCCCGTTCCCGGAAGCGTCATCGCCCGCTTGCCCGATGCCGCGGCCGTGTTCTCGCCATTGGTGTGGGCGCCGCTCGACCCGGAGCTCGCGACTCCTGGTCAGCCCAACCCGAGACCGCCGGTCTCGGCCTTCGCCGGTCTTCCCGATACGCTCTTCTTCGGTCCGCCCCGCTTCTCGTGGTACAGCGTTGCCGGCGCCGCGAGCTACCGCCTCGAGGTGGCGCGCGACGAGGGCTTCACCGAGATTGTGCACCGCGCCTCGATTGCCGCGGAGCCGGGCGGTCGACTCCAGCAGATCGCGGCCCAGGGTCCGGAGCTCGCCGCCGGCGAGTACTTCTGGCGCGTGGTCGCGGCGAGCGCTGCGGGCGAGGCTGCGGAGCCCTCGCCGCCGATCCGGTTCCTGGTGCGCTCGGCGTCGCGGAACGGTTCCTCCTCGAGCCCTGGCGGCGCACTCGACAACGCGGACGCGCGGTCCTCGAACGGGCGCGCGGACGGTTCGCCGGCCGACTCGCCAGCCGCGGGGAGAGTCTGCGCCGCGATCACGGAGGTGGCGACCCCGACCGTCTGCAAAGAGCTCGATGTGCCGGTGCTCGATCACGCCAAGGACACGCGGATGCTCGCCCTCGAGGCCCCGAATGATGGGGTGTCGTACTGGAGCTGGGACACGCCGAACTTCGCCGGGTATCCCTATTGCGCGCGGGCGGGGGTGGCGATGGTGAACGAGTACTACCGCCGCAAGCTGGGCCAGGCGGGGAAGCTCAGCCAGGACCGCATCGGCTACGAGGTCTACAAGGATCTGCGCAGCGGTCCGGAGTACGATCTGCCGATCGTCGGCATCAACGACACGGACACCAGCCGCTTCAGCCTGCCGCTCGCCCTCGGCACGAACGGCGAGTACCACGTCAGGCCCTACCACTCCTTGCCAGGCCGATCGAGCTACCACGATTCAAAAGGCTGCATGCAATACGCGGGGGAGCAGGTCCTCGCGGAGTGCGCGCGCCAGGGCTGGGCGCCGCGCTCCGACGAGTGCGTGCAGTATCGGATCGCTCACGAGAGCGAGATCGACTGCCCGAACGAGATCGCCTATGCCTGGGGCTACGAATCGCTGACCGCGATCCGGAACGAGATCGACGCCGGCCGCCCGGTGATCGCGACCAGTCCGTCGCACCTCTTCCTCTTTGTCGGCTACGCCCAGGTGGGGGACGACGAGTATCTCTTGTACCAGGATGCAGGGGGAAGGCAGCCCGGTCAGATGGGCGCAGGCGGCTCCGACGACGCCGCGAACGCCTTCGTGCAGAACATCGAGAGCTTCTGGACCGGTCTCGCGGCGGTCGCGCTCGGCAGCGACGAGCAGGCGGTAGAGGACGACAGCGACGGCGACGGCCTCGTGGACTTCGACGAGACGCGCCGCTTCGCGACGCAACCGAACGACCGGGACTGCGACGACGACGGCGTCGAAGACAAGGTCGAGATTCGTTACAGCGTTTGGGATCCGGAGCATGGCTATCACCGGACGGTGCAAGCCCTCCCATCGACCGCGTCGAGCTATCTGGTCGAGCGTGCCGCGGGGGCGGCCGATCTCGCCGGCCGCGATCCCGACGGCGACGGCATGCCGATGGAGCGCGATCCTGACTCTGACAACGGCGGTTGCAAGGATGGGGAGGAGAATCTGAACGGAGACGGCATCCGCGATCCCGACGAGACCAGCAACTTTGTCGCCGGCGACGATCCGGCGACCGACGACGGGTGCGGTATGTGGACCGGGACGGTGGAGACGCGCTACTGGGAGCGCAATATCGATGACACGCGGGATTGGCACATCGTGGCAGAGATGCGCCTGCGCGAGGTCAACTTCGTTCCGCTCTTCGATCCCGGGCCGGAGCACGGCGGACGCAAGGCCGGCGCGCGCCTTGGATCGCAGGTTCATCTCGAGTGCGCAGGCACGACGATCCACGAAACCTCCCGCATGGAGATGTGGAGCCTCACCAGCGACTATCGAGCGGTCTGCACGACGGAGGGAACCAAGACCATCGACGCCGGCAACTCCACCGACGGCCTTCTCTTCCGCAAGAGCGTCGACTTCGACCTCACGCCCATCCTCGGATTCGACGTCCCGCGCGACGGCGGGCTCTATCTCTTCGGCTGCGCTGCCGGGTTCACAAAGGACCTGGCACAGACGTGTACTTCCAGCTCTAGCTACGGTGGCACCGAGACGAACTCGGACTTCCTCGACTTCACCGGGCCGGCGTCGGTCGGGGGGGCACTGGGCTCGACGCCTTACCGCGGTTGCTATGACCCCGAGGCTCGTTTTCTCGAAGCCGGCGGCAAGCAGATGATCGGCACCTACAGCTACGACGAGAACCCAGGAGACTGCGTCCCCCACCACGCGGAGGTGAGCTGGAGTCTGTGCAAGGCAGGTACTCCGTGCGCTCCGCTGCCGCCACTTCCGGGAACTTCGGAGCCCCCGCCCTAGGGCACGCCACGGGGAGTTCGCGGTCTCGGAGGCTTCCAGCTGCCGGGCTCTCAGCCTCGACGACTGGCGAGGAACCGCCGAGCCTTGGCCCAACGCCTCAAGCTCAGAGTCCTCGAGGAGAGTCGACGACGCGGTTCGCCGCCGCACCGACTACGAAGAAGAGGCGCTCGCGGTGTCCGACTTCGTGACCGTGACCGGGATGCCGGTCATGTGGGCCTGGCTCGAGAGCGGCTCGAAGCTGTCGGGTCCGGTGGGCAACAGACGATTGACGTTGGCGCCGGGGGTGCGGCGCGCGACCCGCAAGCCCGGCGTCTCGCGGTTGCCCCAGCCGTGGGGGATCGCCACCACTCCGGACATCAGGCCGTCGTCGAAGCGGACCTCGGCTTCGATCGTGCCGTTGTCATTCGAGATCACCGCGGCTTCACCCTCGGCAAGATCCCGCGCCGCGGCGTCTTGGGGGTTTATGTGGACGAAGGTACGGTCGTGGTACTGCGGACGCATCGA
Organism: Holophagae bacterium; assembly: GCA_032128015.1. Lineage (GTDB taxonomy): Bacteria > Acidobacteriota > Thermoanaerobaculia > Multivoradales > Multivoraceae > JAQBHE01. Next base: position 12,731 of record JAQBHE010000196.1, on the reverse strand, counting down.
CTCGACGTTGGAGTACCAGCTGTTGTGCATGTACTTGTCGCGGCGGGTGATCAGACGCAGCTGGTCGCGGGGCTCGGACTCGAGCTCGGCGAAGATTCGGTGGGCGCGCTCGATGGCCTCGGTGAACACCGGCGGGCAGCAGTCGACCTTGCCGTCTTCGCGTTGGAGATGGCGATCGAAGAACCGCCCGGGCTGGTGGCCTCCGAAGCTCAGACCGTGACGTTCGGCCTTGACCTCGTCGAGGCTGTGGCCGCGGGTGCGCAGCATGTGGTCGAGCCGACCCCACAGTCGCTGGTCGAGCTGCTCCGGGTCGCCGTCGAGCACCGAGGGAAGACCCAGCTGTTGGCTCAGCCGAGCGAAGATCCACCATTCTTCCCGGCGCTCGAACTGGGGCTCGACCACGCGGTCGGTCCACTGCACCCAGGGCTCGTGCTGGAGGCCGAGCCCGGCGAGGTTGAGGTCCTGGCGCTCGAACATGTCGGTCGCCGGCAGCAGATAGTGCGCGAGCTCTCCCGTGGCGCCGCGGTAGAGGTCGACCACCACCAGCAAATCGAGGCTCTCGAGAGCGCGACGGATCCTCTCCTCGCCGCCGATCGAGAGCACCGGGTTGCCGGCGAGCACGAACATCGCGCGGATCGGATGGTCGCGGTCGAGGATCGCTTCGGCCATCAAGTTGCCGGGCAGCTGGCCTTTGCGCAAAGTCCCCCACGGGGTCTCGCGAAAGGCGTCCTCGGCGCGGGCGCGTCCAGCTTTGGCGCTCAGGTAGAAGCCCTCGGAGAGAACATTGCCGCCGCGCCGGTCCAAGTTGCCGGTGAGGAAACTCAGCATGTGCACCAGCCAGTAGGCGAGGGTGCCCTGGCGGCCCATGTTGACGCCGGTCGACATGTGGATCGAGGCGCTGGGTGCCTCGGCGAAGTCGTGAGCGAGCTGCCGGATCACATCCTCCGGGATGCCGGTGATCGCGCTCACCCGCTCCGGCGTGAAGGCGGCTACGAAGCGCCGCAGCTCGTCGACCCGGCTGCCGTGGCGTGCCACGGCTTCAGCGTCGAAGCCCACCGTCCGATCGATCTCGCAAAGCAGCGCCGCCAGCAGGTAGAGGTCGGTGTCGGGTCGGATCTGGATGGCCTCGCCGACCGACGGCACCGCCGACTCGGTACGGCGCGGATCGACGAAACGAATGATCGCCCCTCGCTGCTTGGCGCGGCGCAGCACCGCCATCGGGTCGGCGATGCCGACGAAGGACATGTGCGACACCGCGGGGTTCTCGCCGAGGATCAACAAGAAGTCGGTGTGCTCGAAGTCGGGGATCGGGTGGATGGTGCTGGAGCCGAAGACCGCTTCGCTGCCCGCGAATTTGTTGGCGCAATCCTGGGTGCCCGAGCCGAAAGTCCGGTGCGCGCCGAGCTCGGACAGGAAGCGCGAGAACACCGGACGCGCCAGGGCGTTGAACGCGGTCGGGTTGCCGACGTAGGCCGAGACCGCGTCGGGTCCCGACTCGTCGACGATCGAGCGCAGCCGCGTGGCGATGTCGGCGAACGCGGTATCCCACTCGATGCGCTCGAAGTCGCCGCCGGCGGAACTTCTCAGCGGGTAGCCGAGGCGGTCGGGGTCGTGATGGATGTCGAGCCCGGCGATTCCTTTGTGACAGGCGAAGCCGCGGGTGATCGGGTGCTCGCGGTCGGGCATCAGCTTGGTCAGTCGGCCATCCTCGACGCTGGCGATCAGGCCACAGGCCGGTTCGCAGACCCGGCAGAAGGTGGTGACCGTTCTGGCGTCGTTTCCCTCGTTTGAGTTGGCCATGGTGGGCTTGACTCGCGGATTGGGTGCGGTTGGCTCGATCGGCCTCAACGGACGGCCGAGGCGCACAGCGGCGTGGCCGCGAGCCTCACCGTTTCGCCCGCCATGTGGGGCTCGAGCGCCTCGAACACCTTGGCCTTGAGTCGTGCGATCCGGTCCGCGTCGAGTGAGGTGATCGCGGCCTGGAGCGGCGCGGCGAGCGCGGTCATGATCTCCCAATATTCGTCCAACGAGGCGTAGGTCAACGTGATCGGTCGCGCCTCGATTGCGACCGCGGAGAAGCCCGCCAGTCTCAGCACGCGCTCGAGCTCGCCGGGAGGCGCCAGACGGAACACGCCGGGCGCCGTCGGACCGGGCGGCGGCATCGTCACGAACTCCGCCAGAGCGCCGGCGATCGAGGTGAAGAACGGGTTCTTCGCCGGCACGTCCCAAACGGCGGTCGCGAAGCGCGCGCCTCGCTTGAGCACGCGACAGATCTCTGACGCTGCGCGAACCGGATCAGGGGGGAACATCAAGCCAAAGCGACACGTCGCGGCGTCGAACGACTCGTCGGGAAACGTCAGCGCCTGCGCATCCATTTCCTGGGCCTCGAGGTTGCCGAGACCAAGCCGTTGGGCGGTGCGCCGGGTGACGGCGACCATGCCGGGCGAGAGATCGGTTGCAATCACCCGTCCGCTGGGCCCCACGCGCTCGGCGGCGGTTGCGGATGGCTGGCCGGCGCCACAGGCCACGTCCAGCGCCCGGTGGCCCGGCTTCAGGCCGGCGCTGTCGCACAGCCAGGCCGCAAGGTCGCCGCTGTTGCGGTCGAACCAGTCGCCCCAGCGTTCCCATCCCGCGGCGGCGGCGCTCCACTGCGTCCTCTGCTGATGGGTGAGCTCGTCGGCGGTTGGCATCGGGGAAAGGTAGCCGATTCCCGGTGTCGCGTAAAGCGCCGGAATCCCGGTGAGTCGGGGCCGAAATCAGCCCCAGAGTCGACCCGATCAGATTGGAGCCGCCCTCCCGCCGCGAGCGCAGGCGGGACGAAGGAGGCGGGCTTGTCAGGCCAAGAGAAGAGTTGCGATCAATTCCGGGTTCGAGGTAGCATCGTGCATGATCTAGCCTGTCTAGACAGGAGGAGCCATGGCCAAGTCCTGGCAGTTGCAGGAAGCAAAGAACCGGCTCAGTGAAGTGGTCAACGAGGCCGTCGAGCGCGGTCCTCAGATGATTACCCGCAACGGCGTCGAGACAGTGGTGGTGCTGTCTTTGGCGGACTTCAAGAAGCTCAAGAGGCGCGACGAGAGTCTGGTGGATTTCCTGAGGGGCTCGCCGCTCAAGGGGGCTGACATGGACCTCGATCGCTTGCGCGGTCTGCCGCGGGAGGTCGATCTTTGAGCTTTCTGCTCGACACCTGCGTGCTGTCTGAGTTTCAGAAGCCAGCGCCTCGGCCCTCGGTGGTCGAGTGGCTTGCCGCGCAGGAGGAGGAGTTGCTCTTCCTCAGCGCGCTCACTTTGGGCGAGCTGCAGCGGGGAGTGAGCAAGCTGCCGAGGTCTCGAAGGCGAGAACGGTTGCAAGCCTGGCTCGATTCCGACTTGCGCGACCGATTCGCGGGGCGGATTCTCGCGGTCGACGATGAGGTGGCGCTGCGCTGGGGCGAGGTGCAAGCAAAGGTGGAGGCGGAAGGGATGACCTTGCCGGTCATGGACAGCCTCATTGCGTGCACGGCGCTTTCTCATGGTCTCGCCGTGGTGACCCGCAATGGAGGCGACTTCGCGGCCACCGGGGTGACCTTGGTGGATCCGTGGCATTCGACCGGTTGATCGCCGCCTTCGCTGCGCACGACTCAGCCATGACCACCGAGTCCGGAACCTGCCTGGGTCTCTACCGCGTCCATCCCCTCCACGGAGCAGGTGAAATCGGCGAGGTCTAATGCGCCCTCGACCCGAGACTCGAGCGCGATGTCGCGATGGTCCTGGTCGAAGCGCTCGCCCAACTCGATCCCGCTCGACTCGCGAAACCGAGTCGGTTGGCTTCCCAAGGTCTCCGCCGATGAGCTGACGAGGATGCGGTGGAAAACACGGTCGCTCATGAGGGTCCCTCACCTGGCGAGCCGACGTGTCAGCAGGAAAGCTCCGGGCGTCGGCTTCGATCCACTCAGAAGTTCTTTTCCGTCGCGGCGTATTCGAGGCGCCAACCGCCGACACCCCCGCTCCAGGCGACCTCGGACACTGCCCGATCTGACTGACTGTGGCCGTTCTTCGCTCGAAGCATCGGCACTAGCAAGGGAACCCCTGCCCGGGCCGAAGTCCGCACGAGGCCCGGGTGTTCTTCACCATCGCTACTTCAGCACCGTGCAGAGGATCTCGAATCTGATTCTCGGCCTCGCGTTCCTGGCTGCCTGCGACTCGAGCTCTACTTCGATCCGATCGCAACGGGGAGCGGAGAGATACGCTTCGAGGGCGCCGGAGCGATCGAGCCGTACAGTCTCGAGTGGCGATTCGAGCGCCTGAACTGGTACGGCGGCTCTTTCGCGATCCGCCGCTGTACAACGCCGCGACGGGCGTCAGCGAGAATGCCCCCGCGGTCTCACGGGCAACCGAATCGGGAAGGGTCATCTGAGATGCGTTGGTTCGTGCGTGGCGATGTCGACGGCTTCTTCGGCCTGGCGATCGACAATCTGGTTCAGCTGCTGCTGATCGAGGCGCTCTGTCGCGGCGTCCTCGGCTTCTCGGCGGAGCTGGTGCACGGACGGATCCTTCCCGGCGTCGCGATCTCGCTGATCGTCGGTAACCTCTTCTACGCCCGGCAGGCGATGCATATAGCGCGGGCGGAGGGGCGCTCCGATGTCTGCGCGTTGCCCTACGGCATCAACACCGTCTCGCTCTTCGCCTATGTCTTTCTGGTCATGCTGCCGGCGAAGCTCGCGGCCGAAGCGGCCGGCGCTGTCGATCCGGAGGGCATCGCCTGGCGGGCCGGACTCGTGGCCTGCGTCGGCTCTGGGCTGATCGAGCTCACCGGCGCCCTGTTCGCCGAGCGTCTGCGCAAGGCGACGCCGCGCGCCGCCCTCCTCGGCACCCTCGCCGGCATCGCCCTTACGTTCATCGCGATCGGCTTCCTCTTCCGCGCCTACGCGCGGCCGCTCGTCGGACTGTCCACGCTCGCGGTCGTGCTCCTCGTCTACTTCGGCGCTCGCCGATTCCGTGGCGGACTACCGGGAGGGTTGGTCGCGGTGCTGCTCGGCACATTCCTCGCCTGGATCACCGGTCTGGCTCCGGTCGGCGCGCCGCCGGCGATCGGGCTCGCGCTGCACCCGCCGCTACCGGTGGTGGGCGAGCTCTTGGCGGCGTTCGCCGGCGACTGGCTGATCTACCTCTCGGTCATCGTGCCGATGGGGCTGTTCAACCTGATCGGGTCGCTGCAGAACATCGAGTCGGCGGAGGCGGCTGGAGATCGCTTCCCGACCCGCCCGGCGCTTGCCGCCAACGGCATCGGCACGCTCGCGGCGGCGCTCTTCGGCTCCTGCTTTCCGACCACGATCTACATCGGTCATCCCGGCTGGAAAGCGATGGGCGCGCGCGCCGGCTACTCGGTGCTCAACGCGCTCTTCTTCACCGCCGTTTGCCTCACCGGCTCACTGGCCTGGATCGCCTGGGCGATTCCGATCGACGCCGGAATGGCGATCGTGCTCTGGATCGGCATCGTGATCACCGCGCAGGCGTTTCAGGCGACACCGGCGAGGCACGCGCCGGCGGTGGTGGTGGGGCTGTTGCCGGGGGTCGCGGCGTGGGGCGCGCTGCTGCTCAAGAACGGCCTGCGCGCGGGGGGAGTGGGGGCGTCCGGTGGCGAAGCGTTCGGGCCGCCACTGATCGACCGCCTGCTCATCTCCGACACCTGGGCTCACGGCGTCTTCGCGCTCGAGCAGGGGTTCATCCTGACTTCCATGATCCTCGCCGCCGCCACCGCCGAACTGATCGACCAACGCTTCGGTCGCGCCGCGTGCTGGTGCTTCGCCGGTGCGGCACTCGCCGGCGTCGGGCTGATGCACTCCTACCGGTTCATCGCCGCCGACACCGCGGTCGCCTTCGCTCCGTCGTCGGAGCATGTGGTCGGTTACCTGGCGATGGGCGCCATCTTCCTGGTCGCTCGGTGGGTGACGGTGCCGGCCGCCGAGCGCGCCGGCGCAGGCGACAGCACTGCGAACCCGTCCGACTGATTTTCGTTCAATCGCTGCGCAACACCACCACCGGATCGGTACACGACGCGCGCCACGCAGGAAGCAAACAGGCGACGGCGGCGCACCCGGCGAGGACCAGGGCGGCGAGGGCGAAACTCACCGGGTCGAGGGCTTCGACGTCATAGAGCATCGAGCGCAAGCCGCGAACCGAAAGTGCGGCCAGTCCGAGCCCCAAGGCGAGCCCAACGGCCACCGGGCGCAGACCTTGGCCGAGCACCAGGCGCCGAATCTCGCTTGCGCTCGCGCCCAGGGCGATGCGCAGGCCGATCTGGTGGCGCCACTGTCCGACCATCACTCCCAGGGCGCCGTATAGCCCCACCATGGCAAGGATCAACGCGGTCGCCGCGAAGGCGGTCAGCAGCGTCGCGGCGAGCGAGCGCGCTCCGGTCGACGCAGCAACGATGTCGTCGTAGAGCGCGATGTCGGTGACCGGCTGTTCCGGGTCGATGGTTCGCACGACATCGCGCACCGGACGCGCCTGGGTCGCAGCGTCGGTCGAGCGAATGACCAGGGTCATGAACGTCTCGGCCCATGCCCACTGTGCCTGGGGCACGTAGACCTGGTAACCGACCGGGACCGAGAGCCCGTGGTGGCGGACATCGCCGACGACGCCGACAATGGTCCGGGGCATGGCGCTGGGTGGACCCAGGCTCACTTGCTGGCCGATGGGATCCTCGCCGGGAAAGAGCTCTTCGGCTGCGGTGCGGTTGATGGCCACCACGGCTTCGCGGTCCTGGCGGTCGCGCTCGTCGAGCTGCCGGCCGCGAACCAGGGGTATGTGCAGGGTCGCGAAGTAGTCCGGGGTGACGACGAAGCGATCGGCGCTCGGTGCCGCCTCGGGATTCGCGGACGGTCGGCCTTCGATGTGAAACCCGTAGCCGTCGACCCCGCCGCCGAGCGGCAGCGTGGTCACTGCCGCGGCCGCCGTCACTCCCGGCAGGCTCCGTACCCGGGACAAGACCTCGTCATAGAAACGGACGGCCGTGCCCACCTGGTCGGCGGTCTCCCCTTCGCGGAACGCCGCACCGGTGGCCCAGATCTTCATCGTCAGCACGCCAGACGGGTCGAAACCCGGCGCGACCGCGAGAAGTCCGTTGAGACTTCGCACCAGCAGACCCGATCCCACGAGGAGCAACGCCGCCATCGCCACGTTGGCGGTGACGATTCGCCGGCGTACCCGCCACACCGCGGCCGACTCGGTTTGTTTGCCGGCGCCTCGAAGCTCGCGACCGACGGTCCGTCGCAGCAGGTGGCGTAACGGCACCAGGCCGAAGAGCATCGCGCTCACAATCGCGAGCAGCAGCGCCATCGCAACCACGCGTGCGTCGATCGTGGCGTCGAGGATCCGCGGAATCGCGGCCGGCCCGGCGCGGCGCAGCAAGCCCACCGCCGCCCAGGCGACGCCGAGACCGGCCGCTCCGCCGACGGCGCCGAGAAGCAGCGACTCGGTCACCAGCTGGCGTCCCAGCCGGCCCGCGGTCACACCGAGCGCCGCGCGTACCGCGATCTCGTGCTCGCGCTCGCCGGCGCGCAGCAGCAGCAGGTTCGTGACGTTGCCGCAGGCCACCAGCAGCAACACCACGACTCCGGCCCACAGCACGAGCAGAACCGGGCGGACGGGCCCGAGAAACACGTCGACCAGCCGAGTGACCTGAGCGCCGGCCGCGTGGTACTCGGATGGATGCTCGCCCTCGAGCGTCCCGAAGATCTGGTCGAGCTCGCTTCGGGTCGCCTCCAGGTCGGCGTTCTCAGCGAGGCGGCCGAAGACCCGTAGGTGCCGGCAGGTTCGGCACGCGAACGAGGCCGCGGGGTCGTAGCCCAGCGGGTACCAGAGTTCGGCGCCTCGGTACATTCGTGCCGCGACCAGATCCTCGAAGCCGGGCGGCAGCACGCCGATTACCCGGTATTCGGTGCCGCTGATCGCGATCGTGTCACCGACGGTCGAAGGGTCGGCAGCAAAGCGCCTTCGCCACAGCGAGTCGGCGAGGACGACCACGCGTCGCGCTTCACCGGGCTGGTCTTCCTGGTCAGTGAACGAGCGGCCGAGGGTGGGCGCGACACCCAGCATTTCGAAGTAGGCGCGTGATACCCGCATCGCGTTCACCCGCTCGGGGTCCAGGTCGCCGCCGGTCAGAGTGGCGGTCGAGGCTGATACCGCGACCAGGGATTCGAAGCTACGCGAACGCTCGCGGAGGTCGAGGAAGGTCTGGTAGCCGAGCTTGCTCTGACCGAGCCCGTTCTCGGTCTGGCTGACCGAGACCAGTGCGCTCGGGTCGCGGTAGGGGAGCGGTGCTATCAGCACGGTGTCGACCACCGCGAACATCGCGACGTTGGCGCCGATTCCGAGCGCGAGAGTGACCACGGCGGCGAGCGCGTGAAGCGGCCGTCCCCGGATGGTGCGGATCGCGAACCGGAGATCGCGTCCCAGGACGTCGAGGTGCTCGGCGGGTGCTAGGCGCAGCAGGTCAACGACGGTGGTGACCCACAGCCGGGCCATGGCGGTCCAGCTCCGTTGACGGCGCGCCTCCCGGCGCTCGGCGCGGAAGGTGGCTTCGATGTCGAGCCCGTAGCCGGCTCGAAAGTCTTCCGGCAGCAGTCGGACCAGCCAGCGAAACAGCTTGTCTTGCATACCTTGCTCTCTACGGTTTGCCAAACTCCTGACCGAACTTGACCCGTGCTTGCTCCAGGGTCTCGGTGAGTCGCTCGGCCTCGGCGATCGCGACCCGACGACCGAGTGGGGTGAGGCGGTAGTAGCGGCGGCGCTCGTCATCCAGCGAAGGATCCGGGCGCTCGTCGGTCTCCTCGATCAGGTCACGGTCGACGAAACGCTTGATCGCGGTGTACAGCGTGGCGTTGCGCAGCCGGACTTTGCCGTCGGTGCGCCGCTCGACTTCCTTGATGATCGCGTAGCCGTGCTTCTCGCCGTCGGCGAGGGCCACCAGCACCTGGAACATCGCCGGAGTGAGCGGCAGGTAGCGGGAGGCATCGAATCGACCCATGGGCGACATACTATGTCCACAGGCGACCTAGATGCAAGCGGCGAGAGCACAGTTGCCATCGAAGCTGGCTGTGTGGTCTCACATCCGCTCGACCGCTTCGGCCAGGCGCTCGAAATCGGCGAGCTCGTTGTAGACCTGGGCCGCGACCCGCACCCACAGACGACCGCTGCGCGCTCCTTGCGGCGCCGACACCTGAACCTCGATGCGGTCTCGATCGAGCAGGGTGTCGCGCACGTGGGCGGCGTCGCTGGCGGTCTCGCCGAGGCGCTCGGGCAGCGGCAACGAGGCCATGGTCGCGACCATCGACTCCGGAGTCGTGAACGAGACTTGCCAGCGCCGGGCGAGCAGCTGAGCGCCCCGCCACACCAGGTCGTGGTTGTATCGCTGGACCGCTTCGACGCCGAGGTCCTCGAGGAAATCGAGTCCGGCGGGGGCCGCGAGGTGGGGAGTGGGATCGCGGGTACCGACGAGGTCGAACTCGGCGGTGAGACCGTCGTCGAGACCCCAGGAGATGACCGCGGGATGCAGCCCCGTGTGGCGCTCCGGGTCGACCCAGAGGATTCCCGACGAACGCGGCGCGAAAGCCCACTTGTGGAGGTTCGCGACGTACCAGTCGGCGCCGATCGGCGGGATGTCGAGTGCGATTGCGCCCGGGGCGTGGGCGCCGTCGACGAGGACTCGCACGTTCTTGCGACGGCAGCGCTCGATGATCGCCGCGGCCGGCAGCAGCAGAGCACTGTCCGAGGCGATGTGGTCGAGGACCAGGAGCCGGGTGTTGGCGCCGAGCTCGCGATCGATCGCCTCGACAACGTCCTGCGGTCCGTCGAGGGGCCAGGGGATGGGGACCGTGCGCAGCGTGATGCCCCGTTCGCGGGCGACGAAGCGTGCGGCGTTGCTGACCCCGCCGTAGCCGTGGTCGGTGACCAGCAGCTCGTCGCCGCCCGCGAAAGGAAACGAGCGCAGCACCGCGTTGGCGCCGGTTGTCGCGTTGTCGACGAACACCAGGTCGTCGCCGCGGGCGCCCAGGAAGCGGGCGACCCGGTCAGCGGCCACGCGCAGCCGCGGCGGCTCCGGGCGCGGCGCGCCGACGACGACCGAGGTGAGCTCGCGGAGCAGGAAGCGTGACGGTTGGCGCTCGATCTCCTCGTGGAGCCGGCGCTGTGCCCGGAGCACCGGACGGGGGGTGGCGCCGACGGTGCCGTGGTTGAGGTAGGTGACCCCAGGGTCGAGCAGCCAGTGCTCGAGCATCTTGTGCCCGAACGGTGTCGGTTTCATGGGTGACCCTTGGCCGGCGCGCCGCTCCGATCGGTCTCAGTCGCGAGACGGTTCCGCGGGCTCGGCAACGCTGTGGTCACGCTCGAAGCCCTCGTGCTCGAGCACCAAGGTCTCGATCGCGACCTCGGTGGCGTTCGCCGAGAGCTCGGGCAGCGCGGTGTACTGCGAGACCCACGCCCGGTAGACCCGGTAGCCGATCACCAGCTGTCCCGCCTCGTTGTAGAGCTCGATCGTCAGGTCCTTGCGGAAGTCGCGCAGCGACACCTCGTTGCCCGACCCCGCGCCGAGCTTCCAGGCCTTGTCGGCCCACTGTTCGAACTCGAGATCGTGGGTGATGCCGCGCTCGAGGACGATCGGCGCGTAGCGGGTGAGTCCCGGCGACTTGTGGATGGCGCTGGGGTCGCCGCCTTCGCGGTGCTCCACGACCTCGGTGTGGCGCCGCAGCCCGCTGACCCGGCTGACCCCGGCGACGTAGCGACCGTCCCACTTCACCCGGAATTTGAGGTTCTTGTACGGGTCTAGTCGATGGGGATTGACGGTGAATTGAGCCATGGTCGCCTCCTCTGTCGCGCCAGTTGCCGCTCCATCGTTGCACAAGGTCGGCGTTGCCGATCGGCTGTGGCAGACTCGCGACCCTGTCGGGCGGTCATCGACGACGGTGCCGCCGCCTTCTTGGGTGTCTACCGATCATCCCGAAGGCGACCTGAACCAACCGACCAGGAGGAAGAGGATGTCGACCGAGACCATCAGCGCGCCCGCCGAGTGCCCGGAGTGCTTTGCCAAGGTGCAGCTAAAAGACGTGATGCAGAACGAGATCGTTCAGTGTGCTGAGTGCGGCGTCGACCTCGAAGTGGTGTCTTTGGTGCCGGTGGTCCTCGAGCAGGCGCCCGAGGTCGAGGAGGACTGGGGTGAGTGAGTCGAGCGATTACCTGCGGGTGATGTCATGAAGGTGGGCGTCCTCTACAGCCGGATCCGGGCCGAGGAGAAGCTGCTGCTCGAGGCGCTATCCGCACGCGGCCTCGACGTCGAGCTGCTCGACGACCGCACGCTGGTGTTCGAGATCTCGGGAGGTGAGGCGTACGGCGCCCGCTTCCGCGAGCTCGACGTGGTGGTCGAGCGTTGCATCAACCACAGCCGCGCGCTCTACAGCCTGCGCATCCTCAACGACCGCGGCATCCCGACGGTCAACACCGCCGCGGTCGCCGACACCTGCGGCAACAAACTGCAGACCACCAGCGCGCTGGCCGCCGCTGGCGTGGCGTCGCCGCGGACCCTGGTCGCGTTCACGCCCGAGAGCGCGCTCGAGGCGATCGAGGCGCTCGGCTATCCGGTGGTGCTCAAGCCGTCGGTGGGGTCCTGGGGACGGCTGCTAGCACGGGTCAACGATCGCGACGCCGCCGAGGCGGTCCTCGAGCACAAGGAAGTGCTCGGCAGCTACCACCACAGCATCTTCTACATCCAGGAGTATGTGAAGAAGCCCGAGCGCGACATCCGAGCGTTCGTGATCGGCGACCAGACGATCGCCGCGATTTATCGCCACTCGGAGCACTGGATCACCAACACCGCGCGCGGCGGCCAAGCCTCGGTGTGCCCGGTGACCCCGGAGCTCCACGAGCTGTGCGTGCGGGCGGCCAAGGCGGTCGGTGGCGGCATCGTTGCCATCGACTTGGTCGAGGATCCCGATCGCGGTTTGCTGGTGGTGGAAGTGAACTACACGATGGAGTTTCGCAATTCCATCGCCCCCACCGGTGTCGACATCCCGGCGCGGATGGTCGACTTCATCGTCCGGGTCGCGAAAGAGGGGTGGGAGGCGGCCAACGGGTGGGGCGGTTGAGCGAACGCCTGTCCGCGCCTCTGTCGGTGTCGGTGGTCGGCGGCTCGGGGTACGTGGGTGGCGAGCTGCTGCGTTTGCTGCTCTTTCATCCCCGGGTGGCGGTCCTCCAGGCGACCTCGCGCCGGCTGGCCGGGGAATGGGTCCACTTCGTCCATCCGAACCTTCGCAGTGCGCCGCCGCTTCGATGGTCGCACCCCGATGAGCTCGAGGCGTGCGACCTGCTGTTCCTCGCTCTACCCCACGGCTCGGCGATGGCCGAGATCGATCGCTTCACAGCACTCGCCGAGCGCGTCGTCGACACCAGCGCCGACTTCCGGCTGCGCTCGGCCGACGATTACCGGCAGTGGTACGGCAAGGACCACCAAGCACCCGCTTGGCTCGAGCGCTTCGTCTACGGTCTACCCGAGCTCCATCGCGAGCAGATCGCGGGCGCACGTTGGGTGAGCGGTGTCGGCTGCAACGCCACGGCCAGCCTGCTCGCTCTGCTGCCGCTCACCGGCACCGACCTGGTCGATTGGCAACGCGGGTGCATCGTCGACTTGAAGGTCGGGAGCAGCGAGGCGGGGGAGCCAGGCGAGCGACGCCTCGCACCATCCGGTGCGCGCCGGCGCGATGC
>JAQBHE010000195.1:0-4743 GCA_032128015.1 Holophagae bacterium | reverse complement strand
TACCGCCTCTTCGTCGCGGCTTTCCGCGGCGCCGCCGAGGCCCTCCGGTTGGGCAATCGCCTGGTCGAGTTCCCAGAAGGCTTGTTCCCACCCGGGATGCCATGGATTCCGGAAGCCCGTCCAGGCCCGGCGTGACCGGTTGATCGTCGCCAACCGACGATCTCGCGCCGAGACGGAGCCGGCGGGGTGCTGAGGCTCGTCCGACCGGGCGCGACGGAGCGAGAAAGTACGTCGCGGACCGAGAGCGGCGCCGCAGACGAGGGGTGAAGCGCTCTTTCGGCGGCGTTCGGGGGCCGACCGAGTCTCGTCGAGCGCCGAGTGAGGTGGATTTCCCCTCCCTCCCCACGGTGCGCCTGGAACCTCTCTGTGGGAACCTCTATCTGCGGCTATGCTTGCCGAAGGGCTGGCTGGTATTCTGGCGTTGGAAGCTCAGAGGATTCAGTCAGGCAAATGGTGAACCGGGGCCCAACCACGCGAGTCGAGCGGCGGCTCACCCGCGCGGCGTTGGGCCTGACAACCAGGGAGGCAGTAGGTGGCCAGCTACGATTGGCGAGAGTTCGAATCTCAGACGTGGACGAGACGGTTCCCGGCGTCCGTTCGCGGAGCAGACACCTGGCGGTCTCAGACTGCCGTCGACGCGCCGCTAACATTTCTGCGCGAACAACGTCTTGGCGCAAGCGTTCGACCACTGCGTCCGTGCCTTTTCGTGTCTCACCGAAAAGCCGACGTAACCCCAGCGCTCCGGATTGCGTACTTAGCCTGCCTCCAAGGTTTCGACTACTGGCTTGACGTCTTGGACCCCACCATCAACAGTCTACCCGGCGCAGGCGCGGGCAACCCTACCTCGCAACAGCAGGCATCCGCGATCGCAGCTGTCATCGAGATGGCGCTGCTGAACTCGACTCATGTCATGGCCGTAATGACGTCCAACACTAAGGGCTCGTTCTGGGTACCCTACGAGTATGGTCGCGTGAAGGAGCCAACCCCGGTAACGGTGCAGGCTGCGTGCTGGCTCCATAGCGCCCTGATTGCCACGGGCCTTCCGGAGTATCTTCACCTGGGCGTGGTAACCAGGACGGAGCACGACATCACGTCCTGGCTCAAGGCAGGGCGGCAGAAGTACGGAGCGTCAGTGGCACCGAATACTTGGACTCACCCAACACCACCGTCGCTCTAGCCGCACAGTGCCTTCGCCGAACGCCCGTGCAGCCGACAGGGCGCGCGCCAACGGCTGAAAGGTCAACGTCAGGCGTCATGGAGGCTTCGAATGAAAGTATTCATCAGCTGGTCTGGCGGCCTGAGCCGTCGAATGGCCGAAACGCTCCGAGAATGGCTTCCCAACGTCCTTCAGGCCGTTGAACCGTGGATGTCAGCAGAGGACATTGAGAAGGGTGCTCGTTGGAGTTCTGATATCGCGAGCGAACTAGATAAGACAAAGGCAGGGATTCTTTGCATTACACCAGATAATCTTGAGGCACCTTGGCTTAACTTTGAGGCCGGGGCACTTTCGAAAACCCTTGAGAAGACATTTGTATCGCCGTACCTGCTCGGTTTGCGTCCGAGCGATTTGAAAGGTCCACTCGTCCAGTTTCAGGCGACCGAGGCAAACAAGAAAGATACTCGGAGGCTTTTGGATACGCTGAACAAGGCGCTGGGTGAGGCAGCTCTTTCAGAAAAACAGGTAGACAAGGCGTTTGAAGTCTTTTGGCCAGAGCTCGAGACCTCTCTGCAGAAACTCCAAAGTGCGAAGGCGCCGCAACGACCGCAGCGTGGAGAGCGAGAAATTCTTGAGGAAATCTTGGCGTTGGCGCGTGACCAGGCCAAGAGACCGGTGCCTGAGGGCATTTTCACGTCCGGAGGTCACCAGGAGCCGTTCTTTATCAGGGGCATCTCCGGAAGTGGAAAGGGTGACTTTGTGCCGTACCTGCAATATCGTCCATCCGTCGGAGAGTTCTTAATGATCGATCCAAAAACAAAGGTGCCGCTCGGAACAGGAATCGGGACGGCGAAGATTACTATGCTACCTGAGACTGAAGTGAAGCCGATACAGGAGGCCAAGCCGAAAGACGAGCCCAAGAAGAAATAGATCGGCCCCCGTCGCGGAGCTGTTGTGGTGCGTACACCGAATGGAGCCCGCGCCGGCTTCTCGCCGTGCTTGGCTCGTCTGCGGCGTTGGACCACGGATGGGAAGCGTTCTGGCTGATTCGGATATCTCTCGGCGCCTCGTTCATCTGACTCGGGGCGCGACCCTCCAGCAGGCGTACCAGGTGCTGGCGTCAATACTGCGAGAGAGAGAACTTCGGGGCGGTGTCAAGTTGATTCGGGGAGGCTACTGCTGTGTGTGCTTCTCCGAGGCTCCGTTGCGAAGCGTGCGGAGGCTCCTCGGCAGGCCCGGAGCTCACGGCGTGCCGTACCAGCCGTTCGGCATTGTGGTGTCGAAGCGCTGGCTCTTTCAGAAGGGCGGTCGCCACGTGGTCTATCAGCGCGAAGCCGAGTTCTCTGAGCTACCGGAGAGTCACCGTTGGCGGCATGTGCGCTACGAGCCAGACGCGGTCGAGGCTATCGACTTCTCGTGGGAGCGTGAGTGGCGGATCCGAACCGAGCATCTTCCGCTGGCGCCGCAGAGCTGCTGGGTGCTTGTACCCAGCGAGGAATGGAGGCGTTGGCTCAAAGAGAGGTTCTCGGTGTCTCAGGAGAGGGCGCTCCAGTATGCTGAGCTGGTAGGTGTGCCGGAAGCGGCTGCGTTGTATCAGGAAGAGTCACCGTGGCAGGTCATCTTGCTGGGATCGTAGCTGCGGCCCAGCCACCGGGGCCGAGCGACGGCGAGGCTCGCCTGGTGGCGCAGGCTCCCCGTCGCCTTCCCACCCGAGTCGTTGGCCGGGCCGGCGAATGGACCGGTGAGGAATAGTTGGACTGGTCCTTTCCAGGTACCGGGATGAACGCCAGGGCCGCTGGAACCGAGGTGCGGCTAGCAGACGACCGCGCGATACTCCAACGAGCTCGCGGCCCACGAGCGGATGCCACGAGCGCTGGTTCTCCCGCGGCGCCATGGAGATCCCGGCGCGGCACCGCGCAGACCCCCCGGAAGCCTCCAACGGAAGCGTGCGACGCCCCCAAAACCAGTCGCTCAAATCAACCGCTGAAACAAAACCATCGCCCCCAGACTGACCGCCACACACCAACCAACAGTCACCGGACCAACCTCGGCGTAGGCCTCCGGCAAGAGCTCGAGCAGCACCAGAAACACCATCGCGCCAGCCGCGAACCCCAGCCCGTAGGGGAGCACCGTGCCGAAGGCGTCGACGAACAGAAACGCCGGCACCGCCATCAACGGTTGCGGCAACGACGACACCACGCTCCAACCGGCGCAGGCCAAAAGGCTGCTGCCCTGGGGTCGGAGAACGGCGGAGATCGCCAGGCCTTCGGGGATGTTGTGGACCGCGATCGCCAGGGTGATCAAGAGCGCCAGCTTCTGGCCACCGCCGAAGGACACGCCGACCGCGACTCCTTCGGCGAACGAGTGCATGGTCATCACCAGCAGCAGCAGCAGGGCGCGTCGCGCGCCGGCGCCGCGAAGGTCGGCGACGTGGACATCGCGGTCGTGGAGCGCGCGCTCGGCGATCAGGATGAAGACCACGCCGAGCACACCGCCGGCTAGGGTTCGGACCATCCCGATCCGGCCGCCCTCGATCACCAGGCCGAAGCTCGCTCCGAGCATCAGACCCGAGGCGATGGCGTTGGCGATCGCCACGGTTCGCGCGCTGACGTTGGAGACGAAGGCGAACGGCACGGCGCCGAGACCGGTCGCGAGCGCGGTGATCAAGCCGTAGGCAAAGACCACGACGACCGGGTGCGCGAGCGCCGCGCTGAGAGCGTTCCCGTTCACAGCAGGATGTCCTGGAGCAGCAGCAGTGCGCCGGTTGCTAGGGTGACCGCGATCGCGGTGGCGTTCGCACTGGTGCGTTGGTAGGACTCGGGGAGCAGCTCGGTCAGCACCAGGAACAGGAGCGTTCCGGCGGCGAAGCCGAGCGCGAGCGGCAGAAGAGGGGCGAGCAGTGGCGCCAACGCGAAGGTGGCGAGCGCCAGCAACGGTTGTGTCGCCTTGGCGACTGCGATCGCGCTTGCGGTCTGCAGACGGCTCCGGCCGGTCGGCGCCAGGGATTCGGCGAGCACCACTCCCTCGGCGATGTTGTGAAGCGCCAGGGCGCCCGCGAGGAACAGTCCGAGGCCGAGGTCGAGGACGGTGGCGACCCCGATGGCCACTCCCTCGGATGCGGAATGCAGGGCTTGGCGCAGCACCAGCCGCCGGCCTTCACCTTGAGCCTTGCCGCTAGATGGCGCGGCCGCCGGCGGTGAGACTTCGCCTGCGGTTTTCGAGAAGCGCTGGATCCAGGCGGTGTAGGCGATTCCCAGGGCCGCTCCGAGCAGAGCCGGAAGCTCGTCGCGGTCGAGGCCGGCGGCGATCAGCAGGTAGCCGGCACCGAGCATCAGGCCCGCTGCCAGGGCGCTGGCGCTGGCGAGTGCCGGCCGCGGCCGGTCGCTCGGCGACCCCATGGCGAGGGCGCCGAGGGCGCCACATGCGGCCGCGACGGTGCTCATCGCCAGGAGCGCGAGCACCGGTGAGACCGTCATCTCGGTGTCGGCGCGGCGGCCTCGCGAACGCCGCCGCGGTCTCTCACTTGCCGGAAGGTCGCAGGACTCGCCACAACAGCGCCGCGCCGCCGATCAGGAGTACCGCCGCCC
>JAQBHE010000194.1:0-4424 GCA_032128015.1 Holophagae bacterium | reverse complement strand
CTCTGTCAGGGTGACAAATGCGCAGGGTGTTTCCCCCCACATCTCATCGGGTCTGGCCACCACCGCGGCTTCCATGATCTTCGGGTGTTTAAACAAGATCTCTTCCACTTCCAGGCTGGATATATTCTCGCCGCCACTGATGATGACATCCTTTGCCCGGTCCTTAATCTCCACATAACCGTCAGGGTGACGCACCCCGAGGTCGCCGGTGTGGAACCAGCCGCCTTTGAATGCCGCCGCGGTGGCGTCGGGATTCTTAAGATAACCCTTCATCACGGTATTGCCGCGTACCATCAACTCACCCATTGATACACCGTCCCAGGGCAATGGCTGCAAGGTGTTGGAGTCGGCAATCATGATGTCTTGCAAGGTCACATAAGAGACCCCCTGGCGGGCTTGCTCAGCGGTGCGGTCTGCTACGCTCAAGTTATCCCAATGGGGTTGCCATGCACACACCGTGGCCGGGCCGTAGGTCTCTGTCAAACCGTATAAGTGGGTGACGCGAAAACCCATTGCTTCCATGTCTTGTATCACCTGACTGGGCGGTGCCGCACCACCAGTGGCAACTTCCACCACCCGGGGTAATTCCCGACGTAGTTCCCTGGGTGCATGGATAAGCATGTTGAGCACAATGGGTGCACCACACATGTGGGTCACATCATGGCGAACAAGCATGGGAAAGATCAGCGCCGGGTCCACTCTACGCAAACACACATGGGTTCCCGCCGCTGCCGTGAGCCCCCAGGTGAAGGTCCAGCCATTACAGTGAAACATCGGTAAGGTCCACAAATAGATGGTTTTTTCAGTCACGCCGAAGGCGAGCAGTTGGCCGAGGGCGTTCAAATAGGCGCCGCGATGGTGATAGACCACACCTTTGGGATTGCCGGTGGTTCCCGAGGTGTAGTTGAGAGCGATCGCCTGCCATTCGTCGGTGAGCGCCGGAGGGTCGAAGCCGGGGTCGCCGAGACCGAGGAATGCCTCGTAGTCGAGCTCGCCCAACCGCTCGCCCGAGTCGGCGGCTGGGTCATCGATGTCGATGACCAGGATCTTGCGGCCGAGCCGCTCGAGCGCTGGACCGATCACCGGCGACAGCTCGCGGTCGGTGATCAGCACCTTGGCGTCGGCGTGGTCGAGAATGAAAGCGATCGCCTCGGCGTCGAGTCGGTAGTTGAGCGCGTTGAGCACCGCGCCGGCGAGCGGCACCCCGAAGTGAGCCTCGTAGAGCGCCGGCACATTGGGCGCCATCACCGCCACCGTGTCGCCCAGACCAATCCCGCGCTGAGCGAGCGCCGATGCCAGGCGCCGGCAGCGCTCGTCGACCTGGCGCCAGGTGAGGCGCAAGTCGCCGTGGATGAGCGCCGTGCGATCGGGGTAGACCGAGGCTGAGCGTCGCAGGAAGCTCAGCGGAGTCAGCGGCGCGTAGTTGGCGGCGATCGCCGGCAGCGACTCGTAAGGATTCTCGGGGGCCTTCTTGCCAGCGCTCATCGGCGGCGACTCTACCAAGCGATCATGGCGGCGGCGTTCGGGTGTCGCGGTCGCTCGCCTCCTCTTGCTTTCCACCCGCCTCGACCACCCCCGAGCGGATGAGATCGCCGATCCCGAAGCTGCCGCGCGCCGAGGTCGGCGAGCCGTCGAACGGTGACGCCGCGAGCCCGGCGCCGCGAACCCGCTCGAGGCTGCGTAGTCGAGTCGAAACGATCCGCAGCCGCTCAACGAGCGGGCGGCCAGCGGGCACGCCCGCTCGGGGCACCAACCGGTAGATTGCGCGGTAGCGGTTCACCCGCGGGTGCCGATGGCGTTGATGGGTGACCAGGCCACCGACGCTCCAATCGGCGTCGACCTCGAGCGCACCGTCACGGGTCGCCGTCACCTCCACCGACTCGTAGTCGACATGGAGCACCTGGATCGATGTCTCCTCGCGGCCCATGCGCACCAAGGTGGTGAAGTGCTCGACATACTCGCGGGTCAGCGCCTCGTCGGCGAAGGTACTGGCAAGCAGGTCGTGGATCCGATCGCGATCGGCGCCCAGGCCGTAGACCCGGTACACCTGGGCGTGGATCTGGCGAAACGCCGTCGCCGCATCCTCGAGGTCGAAGATCTCGCGAGGGCTGGTGCACGCGAGGACGAGAACCAAACCAAGGCCTCCGACTGCACGCCTGAACCTGGTCCGACCGCGCGTCCATGCGGATCGGCGAGCTCGGCTCGACAGCACCTGTCACCTCCCCGCCAATCCTAGCCGGCTCGATTCATCTTAGGATCGTAGCGAGGGCGTGCAGTCGCGGAAGCTCAGCTCACGAGACGCGACGCCAAGTCGAAGCCCAAGCCGACGTCTAGCAACGTCGCCAGGCCCGGTTGCACAAGATCGTCCCCGATTCGATACTTGGCTCAAATGCCAAAGACGACACCCACGGTCTGGGACGTCGCGGTGGTCGGCGGCGGTCGCGCGGGGGCGGCGGCAGCACGGGTTCTCGCGGCGGGCGGCTGCCACACGCTGCTGATCGACCGCCCCGGACGGCGGCGGATCGGCGAGTCGCTGGTGCCGGTCGCGCGCACCCTGCTCGGTGAGCTCGGCGTCTGGGAAACGTTTCAGAGAGACGGGCACCTCGCCAGCTACGGCAACGAGTCGCTGTGGGGCTCCTCGCAGATCCACAGTACCGACTTCATCCGGACGCCTTACGGCCACGGCTGGCACATCGACGGAACGCGCTTCGACGACACCCTGCGTGCCGGCGCTGCGGCGGCCGGGGCGACGGTGTGGACCGACACCGTCTTTCGGCGGTTGGAGCGCGCCGGCGCGGACGGCTGGCGGCTCGAGCTCGTACGCTCTACTGGCCCTGACAACAGCGTCCGTTGCCGGTTCGTCATCGACGCGACGGGACGCAGCTACCGCGTCGCTCACGCGCTCGGGGTGCGCCGCCGGTACTGCGATCGCCTGCTTGCGTTCCAGGCCCGGTTCTGTTCCGACCCCGAGCGGGGTGACGGCGACCAAGACCAAGACTCGCTGAGCTTTGTCGAAGCGGTCGCCGAGGGCTGGTGGTACACGGCGCGGATGCCGTCCCGTGACGGAGTCCAGCGCGTCGCGGTCTTCTTCACCGACATCGGCACACGATCGGTGCGGTCGGCGGCGACCGCGAACGGCTTCCTTCGTCTTCTCGAGAACGCGCCAGGAGTGCTCGCCAAGCTCGCCTGTCACGACTACACACTCACCGCCGGCCCGCTCGCGGTAGACGCGCGCAGCTCGTGTCTCGAGCGGCTCCATGGCGATGGCTGGCTGGCGGTCGGTGACGCAGCGATGGCCTTCGACCCGTTATCGGCGCAGGGCATCCTCAACGCGCTGTACAGCGGCGCCAAGGCTGGCAAGGCAGTGCTCGCGCACCTCGCCGGCGACACGATCGCTCTCGATAACCTTGCGGATGATCTAGTCGGTGTGTATCGTCATTTCCAGATCAGCAAGGAACGCTACTATCAGATGGAGCGCCGTTGGCCAGACAGCGATTTCTGGCAGGCCCGACTCGGCGCCTCACAAATCGGCCGCGAGCACAACCAGGAGCGAGCACATGCCACCGATTGACAGCAACCCAGATAACGACGTCGTCAGCAACATCGACGGCAACATCGTGCGGGCCGCGATCTATCCCGCGATCGGCATCGCCCGGGTCGGCAACAGCGCCGAGGAGTACTTCATCGGCCCCGAAGTGCCGTGGCCGCAGCACCTGCCGGCGAAGTTCTACAAGGACGCAGCCGGCGCGCTCAAGCGTGAGGCGGCGCGGTTTCGAATCTACGGCCTGAACGGGAACGGCCAGGTGGTCAAAGAGCTGACCGCCGCCGACGCCTCGATCACCTGGACGGTGCACGTCGCGAACAAGAAGGCGGCGTGGTACGAGTTCGACCAGGCGCTCGACATCGCGAGCACACCGCCGGCGCCGCGGCGCAACGCGAACTTCCAGGGCCAGGCGCGCGACCAGCTGGTGATCGACCCGGGGCCGCTCCAGATCAGCGGTGTCAGCCAGGGTGGCGACGGCTACCGATTCGACGGCGGCAAGTTCCTCGGTGAGCCGGTTTATCTGGGCGAGCTCAGGACCGACGACTGCGGCCGCTTGCTGTTCCTGGGCGGCCACGGCGTGTCGCGCTCGGGGTTTCCCGACAACCCGCCGAGTACCTTCGCCAACAACGACGGCTGGTGTGACGACATCGCCGACGGACCGGTCAGCGCCAAGGTGGTGCTCGGCAAGACCGAGCTCGAGGTCGAGCCGGCGTGGGTGGTGACCGCGCCGCCCAACTACGCGCCGAGCATCGTCTCGGTATCTGGCATCGTCGTCGATGCGTACACTGAGTTTACAGAAAGTGTCAGCATTACCGGGTCCCTGCATCTCACAGGGACAATAATCGATGCTGCTGGTGCGGAATTTTCGCTACCGGGAGGC
>JAQBHE010000193.1:0-2737 GCA_032128015.1 Holophagae bacterium | reverse complement strand
GCCGGTCCGATCTGCCGGACAAGCGATTTCGATGCGTTGATGAGGCGGTGACGATTCCTACGGCGCAGGTTCCTAGCCGGCAAGAGTGCGGCTCGGTCTAGAAGGAGATGCCAGGCGCGGGAGCGTCAGAAGCGGTAACCGAACCGCGCGCCCCAGGTACGCGGCGGCAGCAGCACCGCCGACAGCGCTGCTTGGGAGACCAAGAGGTTGCCGATCGCGTCCTCGTCCTCGAGGTTCTCGATGAACCCCTGAGCGTTCCAGCGCCCACCCTGCGAGTCCCAGGTCAGTCGAACATCGGTGCGGCCAAAGGAGCCCTGGCGCTCGGCCGGCAGGTTGAACTGGCGGAAGAACATCGCGTCTTGCCAGGAGGTGTCGATCCGCGGCGTCAGGTAGCCGATTCGGTCGCCGAGGTGGAATGACTTCTGGATGCCGAAGTCGAACGACAGCTTGGGCGCCCGGTTCAGCCGGTTGCCCTTGAGGTCGTTCAGGCCGGCAAATGGATTGAGCGGATCGAGCGACAGGAAGCGGTCGTACTCGGCGTCGAGGTATCCCGCCGAGGCGTTGATCTGCAAGCCGGCAATCGGCCGCGCTTTGACCTCGACCTCGACGCCGTCAACGGTTGACTCGGCGGCGTTCTCGATCAGGGTCTGGAAGTTGCGGACCTGGAAGACCTGCATGTCCCGGTAGTCGTAGTGAAAGAGCGTGGCGCCGAGAGTCACGCGGTCGCCGGCGAGCCGGCTCTTGCTGCCCACTTCGTAGGAGACCAGGATCTCGGGGTCGTACGCCAGGCCGTCGCCGGGGAGGTTGAAGCCGCCGCTCTTGTAGCCGCGAGAGACCTTGGCGTAGAGAAAGCTGCGGTCGGTGAGCTCGAAGTCGAGGCCGAGATGTCCGGTCACTTCTTGCCAGTCATTCTGCTGCGGCAGCGCGAAATCGAGACCGAACGCCGGCAGGAACTGGCGGTCGACCGCGCGCTTCTCGTCCTCGGTGTAGCGTAGCCCGACGTTCCAGTTCAGCCGGTCGGTGAGCGCGTGCGAGACCTGGCCGAACAGTCCGAGGGAGTCGGTCTCGACTGTGGCGTCGAGGTTGTAAATGCCGATGAAAGCGTCCCGCAGATCGAAGTCGGAGACCAGTTCCTCATCGAGCCAGTACAGCCCCACCAGCCAGTTGAACTGACCGCCGCTGCTGGATTGGACACGGAGCTCCTGGGACAGCTGTTGGGCGTCGAGCAGGCTGGAGATGGTCTGGAGAGGCAGCGGCGTCGCGTCGCCGTCGAAGGCGTAGTTGGTGGCCAGATCCTGGTAGGAGGACACCGAGGTGAGCTGGAAGTCGGAGGCGACCCAGGTGGTGGTGAGAGTGATCCCTCCGTACTCGTTGTCTTGCGCCTGCGGGAAGTCGCGGGCCGAGCGCCGGAGGTCCGGAATGCCGTCGCCGAGGTTTTTGCCGACCGCGCCCGTGCCTCGCTCGTCGTGGCGGTGGACAGTGAGCAACAGCTCGACCCGGTCGCTGGGATCGAGCTCGAGGTGGAGGCGTGCCGCTCGCTGGTCGGAATCCTCGAGCTTGCGGCCGTCGATGAGGTTCTGGTGGTAGCCCTCGCGATCCTGGGTCACCGCACTCGCCCGCGCGAACAGGCGCTGGTCGCGCAACGCGCCACCGACCGCCCCCCGAGAGCTGGGTTCGGCTGTAGTCGCCGCCCAAGGCGTCGAGTCGACCGTGGAGATCCTCAGTCGGCTTCTGGGTGATCAGGTTGATCGAGCCGCCGGTGGCGTTGCGACCGTAGAGCGTGCCCTGGGGCCCGCGCAACACCTCGACGCGCTCGAGGTCCAAGTAGTCGACGAGGGCGGCGCTCGAGCGGCCGAGGTAAACGCCGTCGACGTGGAGCGCGACCCCAGGGTCGCCGCCTGGGGTGATGTTCTCGTTGCCGACTCCGCGGAGGCTGATCTGGGTGTCGGCGAACATCACGCCGAAGGTGAGGTTGGGCACCGCGAACTGGAGGTCGCGGGTGCTCTCGATGCCTCGGCTCTCGAGGTCGTTGGCGCTGAATGCGGTGATCGCCGTTGCGGTCTTCTCGGGGTCGGTCTCGCGCTTCTCGGCGGTGACCGTGATCTTCTCGACCGTGGTGCCGGCGGTCGGTGGCGTCGCGGGTGGTTCCGCGGTGGGTTGTGCGCGCAGGCTACCGACGAGGCCAAGGCCGCCGGTGGCGAAGGCGGCCGCTGCGAGCCACGTACCGGCGCGTCGGGCCGCGAAACTGGAGAGATGTGGCGGGGTTGCCTGGAGGTTCGGCATGGTGCTTGGTCCTCGGATCGGAAGGTCGGGTTGGCGGGTGGCGGTCGCGGCAGCGCCGGCAGGTCGCCCGTAGTGGCGAACGCGGTCGCGACCGAGTGCTCGAAGACCGCGGCGAACCTATCATCCGTCGGGGATATGCTTCCACCGCGCACTCCGCGGTCGCTCAGAGTTCCTATCGCAAGACTGCGGCGTCTCAGCGATCCCGCAAGCCTCGTCGGTCTCGAACCATGCGGAGAATCCTGGCGTCGTCTTGATGTCTCGGATCGTCGATTCGACTCTTGATCTCGATCAGGCTGTCGAGATCGATCCGATTGGAGGGCGCGGTGCCATAGACGCCCACGATCCGGCGGCTCCACGCCTCCTCGAAGGTCGGACCTCCCGGACTCAGCAGCAGGTCGACGCGGTTCGGTGCAACTCCGATCTGGAGGATCTCTTCGAGGTGGTCGGGGTCCAG
>JAQBHE010000192.1:0-27509 GCA_032128015.1 Holophagae bacterium | reverse complement strand
CCGGGGGGAACATCGAGCGCGGCGCTGGATGGTCGTTCGTTCTGGCGCGGTGAGCTCGCCGGCGAGCTCGCTCGTTCGTCGGCCGCCCAAGCTCGGCCGCTACGCCCAGAAGGGACCAGAAGTCCTTAGCTCGAACCCGGCGAGAACCGAAAAGGTTGCGGCAGGAGATCGGTGAGGCGGAGCTCTTCGCGCTCGCCCTTGAGGTTGCAGAGCAGCACCCGGATCTCGGGGTTGAACTCGGCGAGGGTGTCGAGGCACAGGCCGCAGGGTCGCGCTGGCGGCGCTGAGTCGGCGACTACGACCACCGCTTCGAAGCGACGGTGTCCTGCGGTGACCGCCTGGGCCACCGCCGAGCGCTCGGCGCAGATGGTCATGCCGTAGCTACGGTTCTCGAGATTGCACCCCGAGAAGATCTCTCCAGAGTCGGTCTGGAGCGCGGCGCCCACGGCAAAGCCGCTGTACGGCGCGTAGGCGTGCTCGCGGGCGATTCGCGCGGCGGCGATCAAAGGCTGCCAGTCCATCGGACGCTGAATCTAGCACCCGGCCGGACTCGAGCTGCTCCGCGCTGTGTTATTGTCCGACGCTTGCCAGCGCCTCGCGTTGTCCCGGATTCGCGGCAGCGAGCACCAGCAATCCGGCTCGCGATCGGGTCGTATCCGCGAGGCCGCTTCGCGATTCCGACGCCCTCGCGCAGCGTCGTCGCGGGTAGGAGCGGGCTCGGAATTGTCGGCTCGGAGTGTCAGAGAGAATTCGGCCGAGAAACGCGTGAAGCGTCCCCGGCTTATGGGTCGGAAGGAGATACCACGTGAGCAAGCGACACGACCTCAAGCCTCCGGCCGACGGCCAGGAGATCCACTGGCAGGAAGGCCGGCTCGAGGTGCCTGCGCGCCCGATCATCCCGTTCATCGAGGGCGACGGCATCGGCCCCGATATCTGGAGTGCGAGTCGCCTGGTGTTCGATGCCGCGGTCGAGAAGGCCTACGGTGGCGCGCGGTCGATCGCTTGGCTCGAGATCCTGGCCGGTGAGAAGGCCGTGATGCGCACCAGCGAGTGGCTGCCCGAGCAGACCGTCGAGGCGATCCGTCACTATCGCGGCGCCATCAAGGGCCCGCTGACGACGCCGGTCGGGGGTGGAATCCGCAGCCTCAACGTCGCGCTGCGGCAGCTTCTCGACCTGTATGCCTGTGTCCGTCCGGTGCGCTACTTTGCGGGCGTGCCGTCGCCCGTCGTGCGACCCGAGCTGGTGGACATGGTGTTGTTTCGCGAGAACACCGAGGACGTGTACGCGGGACTGGAATGGGCGCAAGGCTCGCCCGAAGCCCACAAGCTGATCGAGTTCCTCAGGCGTGAGCTCGGCGCCGACGTGCGTCCCGACAGCGGCGTCGGCATCAAGCCGGTGTCGATCACCGGCAGCCGGAGGCTGGTCAGGAAGGCTCTCGAGTACGCAATCGACAAGAAGCGCAAGAGCGTGACCCTGGTCCACAAGGGCAACATCATGAAGTTCACCGAGGGCGCCTTCAAAGAGTGGGGCTACCAGCTCGCCGCCGAGGAGTTCGGGGACCACACCGTGACCGAAGAGGCGGTGTGGAGCGAGCACGATGGCAAGCCTCCGGACGGGCGGCTGGTGATCAAGGACCGGATCGCCGACGCGATGTTCCAACAGGTGTTGTTGCGGCCCTCGGAGTACGACGTGATCGCGACCACCAATTTGAACGGCGACTACTTGTCGGACGCGCTGGCGGCCCAGGTCGGGGGTTTGGGTCTCGCCCCGGGCTCGAACGAGGGCGACGGTCTGGCCCTGTTCGAGGCTACCCACGGCACCGCTCCCAAGTACGCGGGGCTCGACAAGGTCAACCCCGGTTCGTTGATGCTGTCGGGAGTCATGCTCCTCGACTGGCTGGGTTGGCAAGAAGCGGGCGCGAGCATCGTCTCGGCGATCAGCAGAACAATCTCGAGCCGCCGCGTGACCTACGACCTCGAGCGCCAGATGGAGGGTGCCACCCTGCTCAAGACCTCGGAGTTCGCGCGGGCGGTCATCGGCAACCTCGAGTAGGGGTGTGACCGAGGAACCGAGGGTTCGAGAGGGAAAGGGAACCCATGGCGCTGGTGACGCGGTCATCGATGGCCGCCGCCGGCCTTGCGCACGGCTCTGCGCAACCGCAGGCTATCGGTCCTCGTAGCAGAAGGTATTTCCCGCGGGCCGCCAGAGCCGCTTGGGGTATCGAACCGAATGACAAGGCAGCGCCTGCGCGTCGGCGCACCGATCGGGAGGGTCGCCGGGGCCGGATGGCTGTTGGCGCTGGTGCTGGGCGCGCTGGCGGTGGCGTGGTGTTACCCGCGCGCCTTTCCCTACGCGCCGCGAGATTGGAGCGTGGACAAGGAAGAGGCGGTGCGCATCGTCGAGGAGCGGTTGCGCGATCTCGGTCCAGCGGTCGTCCGCCCGTACATCACCGCTACCCTGACCAGCGACGCGGCGCTCGAGCTCCGGCTCGCGGCTTCCGGCGGTGTGCCGGCGACCTTGCGCGGCACCCGCTTGGGCCGCCGGCTCACGACCTGGAGGGTGAGCGTCTACGAGCGCGGCGCCGCGGTCGGAGACTGGTCCTATCTCGCCACCGTTG
The DNA here is from genome assembly GCA_032128015.1 of Holophagae bacterium. GTDB lineage: Bacteria > Acidobacteriota > Thermoanaerobaculia > Multivoradales > Multivoraceae > JAQBHE01. The sequence goes on along the minus strand of JAQBHE010000192.1, from coordinate 24,891 downwards.
CCCTCGACGGCGAGGTCCTGAGCCTGTTGCGCGGAGGCCCGAGAGCGCCCGCCGCCGCCGAGCTCCAGCGCGAGGATGCAGTAGTCCGTGCCGACCGGTTGCTTGTCGAGCAGGGCTTCGACCTCTCGACCTTGGGCCCGCCGAGCGAGCGCCGGGTCGATCTGCCCGACGCGGCCCTGTTCTTCGTGCGCTATGTCGACTTGGAACGGGCGATCGCCAACCTCGAGTACGGGGTCGAGGTGCGCTTCGCCGGCGACCAGCTGCTCGGCTTTCAATCGTGGCACCAGGACCCGCAGGCGGGGTCGTTCGAGCGCCGGCTGCGGGCCTCGACCCTGACCCAGACCGTTCACGGCTTCGTGTTGTTCCTGCTGCTGCCTTTCCTGATCGTGCTCTTCGTGCGTCTCTACCACCAAGGAGTGGTCGGAGTGCGGCGGGGGCTCCAAGTGTTCGCGCTGGTGTTCACGAGCTCGGCGGTGGCGCTGTTGTTGACCGCTCGCGCCGTCGCCGAGGGATCGTCCTTGGGCAACACCACTCGGCCGCAGGTGACCTGGATCTTCGCTACGGTCATGCTCCTGGTATACCTGCCCACCCTCGCTACCACCGGCTTCATCGGCGCCGCGGTGGGCGAAGCGTGGAGCCGCGGCACGTGGCGCACTCGGTTGGCGTCATTCGACGCTCTACTGGGCGGCGCTTGGGGCAACTCGACCGTCGCGGCGTCGGCGGTGCGCGGCACCGCGGTCGGCGTCTGGCTCGCCGCGGCGGCGCTCGCGGTGGTGCTGGTGGCCCGGCCGTGGGGAGGGGTCGCGCCGTTCGCGCTCGCCCTCGGACCCGGGTGGCACCACGCCAGCCTCCCGGGCGTCGCCTTGCTGTTGGTAACCGGCGCCTTCGCGCTTGCCTACACCTGCTTGGGCCGACTGCTGTTGCTGCCGCCGCTGGTCGATCGCTGGGGCCTGTGGCTCGGCGGCGGTCTCGTGACCGTAGCGACCGGTCTGGGGTTTTTTGCGCCGGTGGAGCTGGTGCCGCTGGTTTGGGGACTGCCGGTGCGGCTGTTGTGGGCGGCCGTACTGGTCGCCTGTTACTACCGCTTCGACTTGGTGACCTCGCTGCAGGCGAGCCTGATCTCGAGCGTCGCGCTCGAGGCGATGCCGCTGGTCTACGCCCGCGATCCCGGGATCGAGCTTCAAGGCTGGTTGGCTCTGGGGCTCGCCGCGGCGCCGTTGTTCGCGAGCGTGCGTTTTCTCGGCGCGGGACGGGAGTATCCCTATCGCTACGACGACGTGCCGCCGCACGTGCGCAAAATCGCCGAGCGCGAGCGCCAGCGGGTCGAGCTCGAGACCGCGCGCCGGATCCAGAGCTCGATCCTGCCGGCGCTGCCGGCCACCTTGGGCGGCGTGGCGCTCGCTCACATCTACCTGCCGGCTACCGAGGTCGGCGGCGACTTCTACGATGTTCTGGAACTGGGAGACGGCCGGCTGGCGGTCGCGATCGGTGATGTCGCCGGCCACGGCGTGTCGAGTGGACTGATCATGTCGATGGCGCGTGCAGCCCTGGCGGTGCAGGTGACGTTTCAACCCGAGGTCGAGGCGGTGTTCGGTACCCTCAACCGGATTGTCTTCGAGAGCGCGGATCGGCGGCTGCTCACCACGCTGTGCTACGCGATCCTCGATCCGGCTCGCCGCAGCTTCACCTGGGCCTGCGCCGGCCATCTGTTCCCCTACCGGGTCAGCCGCCGCGGCGCGGTCGAGGCGCTCGAGTCGATCGCCTATCCGCTGGGGGTGCGTGCTCTGCTCGAGGTCGAGGTTCGAAGCTGTGAGCTCGCCGCCGGGGATTCGCTGTTCCTGGCCAGCGACGGGCTGGTGGAGGCGCGCCGCGTCGACGCCGAGGAACCCTTCGGCTTCGTGCGCCTCGAGCAGAGTCTTGCCCGTCACGCTGGCGGCGCGGAACAGCTCAAAGACGGAGTGCTCGCTGATCTCGAGCGGTTCGTCGGCGCCGGCAGGATTCTCGATCCCGAGGTGTCCTGGCGCGAAGATGACCTGACGATCTTGGTGCTCGAACTGCCCGCCTGAATCGCCCCTTCTCGGCGCGAGAGCGTCGATCGTGGCAGGTCACGACTCGAGAATCGTGCAATCGAGAGAGGCGACGTGGCGGAAGTCGTCGTCAAACGTCAGCAGATGTCCGCCGGTGTCAAAAGTGGTCGCGGCAATCCAGATGTCGTTGACCGGAATCGGAGTGCCTGCGCGCCGTAGCTGAGCGAAGACCAGCCCGTAGCGGCGTGCTACCGCCGCCGTGATTGGCGCGATCGTGACGAATGGCTCGCGAAGAAACTCCGCAAGCACCGTTCGGTTTTCTCTTTGTCGGGTCCCGAGCTCGAACCCAGCCTCGAGCTCACCCAGCACGACCGTCGGCAGGAGGATCATTCCTGCGGCCGCGATCGCATCGAGCACCCGTTCGTGGCCGTGTCTGAAGTGCGAATACGCAGAGGTGTCCAGCACGAGGCGATCGGCGAGCTCAGCGCCAGAGCTCGTCATCGACCACCCTCTGCTCGGCGAGCACCAGGCTGAACTCGTCCAAATCGTGGTCGGTCCAACTGACGTACCGTTCGAGCCTTGCGCGTCGCTGCTGGACGTCGACGGCCTGTTCGAGGATCTCCACGACCGTCGCGTTGACGCTTTGCCCTCGCTCTCGGCTGAGGCCTGTCAACCGCTCGGCCACCTCGTCGGGAAGACCCCGAACCGTGAGTTGCTTCGTCATGCCTGCATGGTAGCACATTCATGCAGGCATGCAGGCCAGCGCCGGCGCGTGCTGCATCGCCCCTGAGTCGCCCATCCCGACACCGGGCGTTGATAAGCTGCGCCTTCGCGCTCGCGCGGCCCAAGCTCAGGCAACACGAGAGCAGTTCCAGCTCGCCTTCCACCCGGCCGACTGCCATCGCCACAGGAGACCCGTCTTGAAGATCCACGAGTACCAGGCGAAGGAGATCCTGCGCCGTTTCGGAGCCTCGGTGCCTCAGGGGCGGGTCGCCAGGACCGCGAATGAGGCCAAGGGGATCTGTGAGGACATCGGCGGTCGATGCGTGGTGAAAGCGCAGATCCACGCTGGCGGGCGCGGCAAGGGCGGCGGAGTCAAGCTGGCCTCCTCCGTGGACGAGGTCGAGCGCCTGGCAGGCGAGATCCTGGGGATGCAACTGGTGACCCCCCAGACCGGGCCCCACGGACAGCGGGTCCAGAAAGTGTTGATCGAGGAGGCACTCGACATCGAGTCCGAGCTCTACCTCGGGATCACCCTCGACCGGCAGGCCGGCAAGCCGGTGGTGATGGTGTCGAAGGCGGGGGGCATGGCGATCGAAGAAGTCGCCGCCGAGAACCCCGACGCGATCATCCGTCAGATCGTCGACCCGCACCTGGGCATCCTGCCGTTCCAGGTGCGGGCGTTGATTGCCGGCCTTGGGCTCACCGGCAAGACCGCTCGTCAAGGCGGCGCGATGATCGAGGCGCTCGCCTCTGCCTACCTCGAGACCGACGCCTCGCTAATGGAGATCAACCCGTTGATGGTGACCGCGGGCGGCGACGTCTACGCGCTCGACGCCAAGATGGACTTCGACTCGAACGCCCTCTACCGACATCCAGAGCTCGCCGAGCTTCGCGACGTCGACGAAGAGAACCCGTTGGAGGTCGCGGCCGGCGAGCACGGTCTCAACTACATCAAGCTCGAAGGCAACATCGGTTGCATGGTCAACGGCGCCGGTCTGGCGATGGCGACCATGGACATCATCAAACTGTGCGGCGGCGCGCCCGCGAACTTCCTGGACGTCGGCGGTTCGGCGAGCCAGGAGGCGGTGAAGGCGGCGTTTCAGATCCTGATCTCGGATCCTTCGGTCGAGGCGGTGCTGATCAACATCTTCGGCGGCATCGCCCGCACCGACCGCATCGCTCGCGGGGTGGTGGCGGCGATCGAGGAGCTCGGCACGGTCGAGATTCCGGTGGTGGTCCGCCTCGAAGGCACCAACGTCGAGGAGGGTCGCCGGGTGCTCGAGCAGGCCGACTTCGATTTCATCGTCGCCAACGAGATGGCGGCGGCCGCGGAGAAGGTGGTCGCAGCGGCTAGCGGCGCGTCTTGAGTGCGATGACGACAGGGTCGGATCCGGGCCGGCGCCCGGGATCGGTCCCGGGATCCATGGGGAGAGCAGTCTGATGGCGATATTGGTCGACAAGGACACTCGGCTGTTGGTGCAAGGCATCACCGGCAAGGAGGGGCTGTTCCACGCCCTCGGCTGCCGCGAGTACGGGACCGAGGTGGTTGGTGGCGTGACCCCAGGCAAGGGCGGTCAGAGCGTCGAAGGGTTCCCGGTCTTCAACTCGGTCGAGATCGCCCGGCGCAAGACCGGCTGTAACGTGTCGCTGATCTTCGTGCCGCCGCCGTTCGCCGCCGACGCGATCATGGAGGCCGCGGCGGCCGGGGTCGAGTTGGTGGTGTGCATCACCGAGGGCATCCCGGTCCGCGACATGATGAAAGTGCGGGCGTTTCTCGCCGACTATCCGACGCGGTTGATCGGACCCAACTGCCCGGGGGTCATTTCGCCGGGGATGGCCAAGGTCGGGATCATGCCCGGCCACATTCACCGACCCGGCGCGGTCGGCGTGGTCAGCCGCAGCGGCACCCTGACCTACGAGGCGGTGTGGCAGCTGACCCAGGCGGGGCTCGGCCAGTCGAGCTGCGTCGGGATCGGCGGCGACCCGCTCCAGGGCACCGACTTCGTCGACGTGCTGTCGCTGTTCGCTGACGACCCCCTGACCGAGGCGGTGATCCTGATCGGCGAGATCGGCGGTGCGGCGGAAGAGCGGGCAGCGCAGTGGATCCAGCACAACTACGAGCGACCGGTGATCGCCTTCATCGCCGGCGCGACCGCGCCCCCGGGCCGGCGGATGGGCCATGCCGGCGCGATCGTCGCTGGCGGTCAAGGCACCGCGGCCGACAAGAAACGAGCGTTGCGGGCCGCCGGGGTCCAGGTGGTCGAGTCGCCCGCCGAGATGGGCGTGGCAGTGGCCAAGGTCCTCGCGGGCTCGTAGCAGCGCAACCGAAACTTCCCTCTACGATCGCGCGCCCGCCAAGTGAGGGCGCCGGGAGATTCTCGTCATGGAACCGAAGACCGAACTGCAACGCACTCTCGCCATCGCCAAACCCGACAGCGTCGCCGCCGGCAACGCCGGCCACATCCTTGCCCACCTCGAGCGCGAGGGCTTTCGGGTGCTGGCGCTGCGCAAGCTCGCGCTCTCGGTGGCCCAGGCCGAGGCGTTCTACGCGGTTCACCGCGAGCGCCCGTTCTACCGGGACCTGGTGTCGTTCATGACCGGCGGTCCGGTGATCCCGATTGCGCTCGAGCGCGTCGACGCGGTGGGCCACCTGCGCCGGGTGATGGGCGACACCGACTCGCGCAAGGCCCCCGCCGGAACCCTGCGCAATCTCTACGGCACTGATATCCAAAACAACGCGGTCCACGGCAGCGATTCGCCCGAGAACGCCGCGATCGAGCTCGGGTTTTTCTTCGCCGGCTGCGAACTGGGGTAGGCGCTTCTCTCGAGTGCTAGCGGGATCGTGGTTGTCACCACTCCCCAAGCGGAAGTGATGAGGCGCGGTCATACCACGATCCCGCTAGACGTCACCCCGCCCAAGCAGCCGCAGACGGCTGCGGGCTCCTAGGAGCCTGGTGTTTTTCTCCCACGGAGCTGCGCGCAGAGATCTGCGTCCGCTGGCAAGGCGTGGCCGACGGACGCAATGCTGGGCCATTGTGGAGGAGGTCCAACGCAGCCGGCGGACGCAATCCACTGCGCCGCTTGCGGTTACGGCGGCGTGGGGCCCCATCTCCGTCGTTCCGTTCACTCGACGATGTCCCAGCATCGCCTGCGTGAACGACGCCTAGGATCTGGGCCCACGGCGCGCGTAACGCAGCCCGCGGGAGAAAGACACCAGGCTCCTAGAAGTCTTGAACTCCAGAACTCGTGAGAACGTCCCGCCCCAAAACTTGACTCATCGAGTCAAGTTCGGGAGTTCAAGACTTCTAGCGAGGGCGGGCTCGGCGCCGCTCTACGAGCGAGTTTCGATGCTCGAGCCGACTCCGGACGGTCGCAGCCGGCCTTCGAGCCAGCCGAGCAGCCAATCGACGATGAGCGCGAGCAGGGCGGCGGGAATCGCGCCGAGCAGGATCCGGCGGCTGTCGACCAGCTGGACGCCGGAGATGATCGGCTCGCCGAGTCCGCCGCCGCCGATGAAGGCAGCGAGGGTCGCGGTGCCGATGCTCAGGATCGCGGCGGTGCGAATGCCCGCCATGATCGTCGGCGCGGCGAGCGGCAATCGGACTTGCCGCAGCACCTGACCCGGGGTCATTCCGAGCGCGGTCGCCGCCTCGACCGCTTGCGGGTCGGCGTCGCGAATCCCGGAGTACGCGTTCCTGAGAATCGGGAAGATCGAGTAGATCCATAGCGCGACCACCGCCGGCAGCGCGCCGACCCCGAGCAGCGGGATCAGGAAACCCAGGAGCGCAAGTGACGGGATGGTCTGGGAGGTGCCGATGGCGCGGATGGCGGTCTCGGCCCAACTCCCGGCAAAGCTGACCAGCACGAGCGCGAGCGGCAAGGCGACTGCGACCCCGAGCAGGAGCGCGATCCCGGCGAGGACCAAGTGTTGGGCGATCAGCCGTCCGAGGTAGCCACGCTGGCTCCAGACCCAGCTCGGGATCGGTGCCCGAGTGCGTTCGGTGGCCTGGGATCGCGATCCGGGATCGCCGACCAGTCCGAGCTCGGCGAGCGCGTCGGCGGCCACGGTCTCGACCGGCAGCAGGTCCTGTTGCAGGCGCAGGTTCCAGCTGCGCATCAGGTTGGCGTCGATTGCGCCGGCGAGCAGGCCGAGCACCGTGCCGAGCTCGGGATGGCGCTTCAGGGTCTCGCCGCGGGCAAGCGGTGCGGCCTCGTAGGGCGGGAAGAACCCGTGGTCATCCTCCAGCACCACCAGGTCGTAGATCACCAGTTGGCTATCGGTGGTGTAGACATCGAGGACATCGACGATGCGCTCGCCGGCGGCCTGGAACTTCGGGGCGTGGACCATCGCCTGGATCGAAGCGAAGCGGAGCCCGTAGGTCGCGGCGAGACCGGGGAACCCGTCCTCGCGCTCGACGAACTCGTGACCGAAAGCGGCGCGCAACCGCGGCGCGACCTGGACCAGGTCGGAGATCGTCCGCAGATGCTCACGCTCGGCGAGCTCCCGCGGTACCGCGAGCTCGAACGAGTTCTCGAAGCCGAGCGGCGCCAGCCACCACAGGTCCCAGCTGTCGAGGAACCGGCGCCGCAGTTCGCGCAGCGGGTTTGCGCCGGAGCCCGAAGGCGCGGGGCTCTCGTGGAGCAGACTCACCCAGCCGGTGCCGGTGTACTCGGGGTAGACGTCGATCGCCCCGGTGCGCAACGCCTCGAAGCAGAACTCGGTGCCGGCGAGACCGAGCCGGCGCTCGACCTCGAGGTCGGTGCGGGCCTCGATCAGCTGGGCGAAGATCTCGCCAAGCAGGCGGCTCTCGGCAAAGTACTTCGATCCGACGACGACCTTCGATCTCGGCCCGTTGGCAACAGGGGCAGGTTGAGCGGCGACGACCGCGGCCGTCAGTGTGGCTGTCAGTGTTGCCGTCAGTGCGGCCGCCACGGCCAGCGCGAGCACTGCCGCTGCTCCGACCGCGCGGTGGCGTCCTCCAGCCATTACCGCGCCCCCTGCGGGACGAGGTAGGAGAGCAGACGCTCGACGTAGGGGTGGGCGGGCGCCTCGAGCAGGGTCCGCGGCTCGCCGTGTTGGAGCAGGCGGCCTTCGCGCAGCACCGCCACCCGATGGCTGAGCCGCCACGCTTCGGCGAGGTCGTGGCTGACCAGCACCGTGGTCGTGCGATAGCGGTCGCGGAGCTCTTGGAACAGACCTTGGAGCTCGAAGCGGCGGATCGCGTCGAGGGCTCCGAACGGCTCGTCGAGCAGCAACAGATCGGGTGAGGCGGCGAGCGCGCGTGCGAGCGCGACGCGCTGGCGTTCGCCCCCGGACAGCGAGCGCGGCAGGCGCTCGAGGTAGCGACTGGGCTCGAGACCGACGGCATCGAGCAGCTCCTGGCTGCGGGCCGCTCGGCGCTCCGCTTCCCAGCCCAGGAGTGCTGGCACCAACGCGACGTTGCGGCCGACCGTCCAGTGCGGCAACAGGCCGCCGTCCTGGGGAACGTAGCCGATCCGCCGGCGCAGTGCGATCGGATCGAGATCGCGATGGCGTTGGCCGTCAATGGTGACCTCGCCCTCCGACGGCTCGATGAGTCGGTTGAGGATCCGCAAGAGAGTCGACTTGCCGCTGCCGCTTTCGCCGATCAGCCCGAGAGTCTCACCGCGCTCGAGCACGAGGTCGATGTCGACGAGCGCGGCCTGGCCGTTGGGATAGACCTTGCACAGCCCGTGGATCACGATCATCGGATCGTGATCGCCGGGTTCTGCCGAGCCGGCGGTCGGTCTCGCCCGCGGGCTCTCGGTCATCGGTTGAGACAGCAGGTCGGCGACGGGAAGGTGGCGCGAGTGTACCAGCGGGGTGGTGAGCCGCACCGCGGCCGTCCGCCTTGCTACCATCGGAAGTGCCTGTGATCCGGTGCGCATCGGGACCGATGCTCCACGCGTTGACGACCGAACCGAGAATGCCGATGCGCATGAAGCCGCAAGCCGCCGCTCGAGGCGAGGTCTGAGGTGCGGACCTGGCTGTTTGCTCCCGGTCACGAGGAGCGCAAGGTCGGCAAGGCGCTCGCGAGCAGCGCCGAGTGCGTGATCCTCGACTGGGAGGACGCGGTGCCAGCGGAGCAGAAGGACGCGGCTCGCGAGAGCACGGTCGCGGCACTCGCGGGTCTGGCGCCGGAGCGTTTGAGCAGGGTTGTGGTGCGGGTGAACCACCCTTCGAGCCCGCAGTTCAGCGACGACCTCGAAGCTCTGGAGGGCTACGCCCTGTTGGCGATCATGCTGCCCAAGGTCGAGTCGGTGGCCGAAGTCGAAGCGGCCGCCGAGGCTGACCTCTCGTTGGTGCTCCTGCTCGAGAGCGCTCGCGGCATCGCCCGCGCCGACGATCTGGCCGCTTGCCATGAGCGGGTGCGCTATCTCGGCTTCGGGCCGCTCGACCTGCTCGCCGATATTGGTGGCCAGTGGAGCCCGGGCAGCGAGGAAACACTCTACGCGCGGTCGCGGGTGCCGATCGCGGCGCGGGCCGCCCGGCTCGTCGGCGCTCTCGACGGCCCCTGGCCACCGTTGCGCGATCTCGACGGCCTGCGCACCGACACTGCGCTCGGTCGACGGCTCGGCTATGTTGGCCGGCTGTTGATTCACCCGGCGCAGATCGATGTCGTGCGCGAGGTCTATGCGCCGAGCGAAGAGGAGCTCGACTTCGCGCGCCGTACCCTCGCCGCGGCGAGCGCCGCTCGTTTGGAAGGGCGGGGTGCGATCGCGGTCGATGGCCGGTTCGTCGATCCGCCGGTGCTGCGCTGGGCTGAGCGGATCGTCGCCGAGGCCGAGGAACAGTAGAGGAGCGCGTCGGAGTCTTCGAGGGCAAGCAAAGAACGGTCTTAGGATGACCTGTCCGAGTCTTCGAGGACAGGCTCCGCGGCTGTTCCCCGGAGCCGCGCCGAAGGCGCTTGGCGACGGGAGACATGGCTAGCCGGAGAATGTGCTATTCAGCACATTCGGAGGCTAGCGGCCGAGCTGGCGCCGCGCCTTGCCCAGCTGTTCGTCGATCCTCTCCATCAGGTTGGCTGCGTTGTAGGGAGGCGTGCCGCCGCGCACCCCGTCGTCGAAGGCACCCATCAGCGACGACAGCTGCTCCAGGCCCTCGCGGGCGCTCGTGCAGGCGTCGCCGTCGCAGTCGCAGACCGAGCGAGCTCGTGCCCAACGACCCTCGATGAGCTTGAGCGCGCCCGCCCAACGATCCCCGTCGATCGGCGGTTGACCGTGCTCGCGCACCATCTCGCCGAAATCGATCTGGACGCGCTCGGCGAGCTCGACGCAGCGAAGGTCGAGAGCTGTGGTCCCCGAGAGCGGTCCGAGGTTGGGGTCGGCGAGCAATTGCTCGATCCAAGGACGGCCATAGGTCAGCCCGGTGTAGATCAAGACCGCGACGATTCCGAGCCGGACCAGGTACTTCATGTAGCTCCTTCCAAGGCGTGGGGTTGGTTCGCCGGCTGCTGGCGGCTGATCGTCCCCAGCCCTGTTGCCCACTCTGTGGTTCTCAGTCCCTCATCCAGGATCTGGCGCTTCGATCCGCGGCGGCTCGGGGAGCGGCGGCACCTGGCCACGACGGTAGACGAGGATGGTGCGCTCGAGCTCGATCACCACCTTGCCTTGCTGCTGGTAACCGATGGTGCGGAAGCGGACGATCCCCTGGTGGGGCCGCGACTTCGATTCGCGAGTCGCCAACACTTCGCTCTGGGCGTAGAGGGTGTCGCCCTCGAACACCGGGTGCGGCAGCCGCACCGAGTCCCAGCCCAGGTTCACCGCGTTGCGCGACATGTCGCCGACCGAGAGGCCGGTGGCCAACGCCAGGGTCAGCGCGCTGTTGACCAGGGGCCGACCCCATTCGGTCTGGGCGGCATAGGCAGCGTCGAAGTGGATCGGGTTGGGGTTGACCGTCAGCAATGTGAACCAGATGTTGTCGGTCTGGGTGATCGTGCGACCGAGCGGGTGGCGGATCACCTGACCGACTTCGAAGTCTTCGAATACTCGCCCCGACGAATCCACCAAGCACCTCCTTGCGAGTCGCTCCCGCGGTCCGTTACCCGGATCAACCCAGGACAGTCGCCCGGATCTAGGCCCCACCGATCACTTCAATGCGGCGCCGAACGCGCCGGCCGCGCGCAGCGCCGCGACCGCTTCCTCATCGTACCCACAATCGCCGAGGATCGCCGCGGTGTCGGCGCCGGCCTCGGGGGCGCTCGAGCGCAGCGACCCGGGTGTTCGGGAGAAGCGGGGAGCCGGGGCGACGTCGAGGACTCGATCGGGTCCGATCGGGAAAGCGCGGCGCTCGACGTTGTGCGGGTGCAGAGGAGCCTCCAAGATGTCGAGCACTGGGCTCACGCAGGCGTCGAGTTCGGAGAACACCGCCGCCCACTCGTCTCGGGTCTTCTCGAGGAAGCGCTGGGCGAAGCGTGCCGAATGCTCCGGCCAGCGCTCGCGATCCATCTGTTCCAGGACGAAGTCGAGCCCGGTGCCTTGGCACAGTGCTGCGTAGAACTGCGGCTCGATCGCGCCCACGGCGACGTAGCCGCCGTCGGCGCAGCAGTAGCAACGGTAAAACGGCGCGCCGCCGCCGAGCATGCCGACCCCGGGTCGCGATAGCTCGCCGGCGGTGGAGTAGTGGGCAGCGAGCAGCGAGGCAGCGCCATCGATCATCGCGGCGTCGATGAACTGGCCGCGCCCGGAGCGGGTGCGCTCGAACAACGCCGCGACGATGCCGAACGCGGCGAGCAGCCCGCCGCCACCGAAGTCGGCCACCAGGTTGAGCGGCGGCACCGGACCGCCCCCGGGCGCAACGATCTGGCTGAGCACCCCGGCGATCGCGATGTAGTTGATGTCGTGGCCGGCGGCCTGGGCGAGCGGGCCTTCCTGGCCGTAGCCGGTCAGCGAGCAGTAGACCAGACGCGGATTGCGAACGGCGAGGGTGTCGTAGTCGGCGCCGAGCCGCCTCATCACCCCCGGCCGGTTGCCCTCGAGCAGCACGTCGGCGTGCTCGCACAGCCGATAGAACACCTCGCGGCCTCGCGGATTCTTGAGGTCGAGGACGATGCTGCGCTTGTTGCGCGCGAGCATCCGGTAGGTGCGAGCGGGCGGCGTCGGGGCGTCGATCCGGATCACCCCGGCGCCGAGGTCGCCGAGCAACATCGAACAATAGGGGCCGGGCGCGAGGCGGCTTGTGTCGAGGACGGTGACGCCGTCGAGCGGACCCATGGCACGCACTTCGTCGTCGATGGTATCAGCGCCGCGAAAGGTGTCTGGAATGACAAACGCTCCCTATAATGGGCGGTTCGTGAGCCGCCCTACACCGGAGCCAGTCCGGGTTCTTCTGCCGTCCGAGCATCGGATCTCCCCGCGCGACATCGCGCCGGGGGCGCTGAAAGTCATGCGCCGGCTGGAGCGGGCAGGGTTCGAGGGGTGTGTCGTGGGCGGCGGGGTACGCGACCTGTTGCTCGGCCGTCGGCCCAAAGACTTCGACGTTGCCACCAACGCCCGGCCGGAGCAGGTGCGCCGACTATTTCGCAACTCGCGGGTCATCGGCCGGCGTTTTCGCCTGGTCCATGTGCTGTTCCCAGAAGGCATGGTCGAGGTCGCGACCTTCCGTTCGAGTCCAGATCCGAGCCGTCAGCGCAGTCGCGGCGAGGAGCTGCTGGTGACCAGCGACAACACCTACGGCACGCCGCAGCAGGACGCCTTCCGGCGCGACTTCACGATCAACGCCCTGTTCTATCGGCTGCGCGACGGCGCGGTGATCGACTACGTCGGCGGGCTCGAAGACCTCGACCGCCAGCTGGTGCGGGTGATCGGCGAGCCGGCGGTCCGGATGCAGGAAGACCCGGTGCGGATGCTCCGGGCCTGCGAGTTCGCGGGACGGCTCGGTTTCTCGATCGACGGCGCGACCCGCGCGGCGATCCGCTCCCAGCGTCTCGAGATCGACAAGGCGTCGCGGGCGCGACTCACCGAGGAAGTGCTCGAGCTCCTCAGCTGCGGCCGCGCCGAGCCGGCGCTGCTGTACATGCTCGAGCTGCGGTTGCTCGATCGCATCTTGCCCCAGGTCCGCGATCTGCTCAGCGATCGCGGCGGCGGCGAAGGGTTCTCGGAGCTGATCGCCACGGTCGATCGCTGGATCCAGTCCGATCGCGCGCTGCCCGACGAGTTGTTGCTGGCAGCAACCCTCGCCCCGCAGATCATCCATCGTCGCCAGCGCCTCGAAGGCGCCGGCCGCGCTCCGGGACGCGGTGCGCTCGATCGGCTGGCCGAGCAGGCCATCGTCGATCTCGGCAAGCAGCTCGACCTGTCGCGGGCACGCAGCGATCGCATCGTCGACATCCTCTGCATCTTCCAGCGCCTGTGCGAGCCGCCACCTGAGGACGCCGAGCTCGACCGCCTGGTGCGGCGCAGCGCCTTCGCCGACGCTCTCGACCTGTTCGAGCTGCTCACCGAGACTTCCGGCGCCGGCACCGACGGTCTCGAGGAGTGGCGGCGCTTGCGTCGCGAGGCGCTGCAGCGGCCGCCGGCGCCGGGGGCGAAGCGGCGCCCGCGCAAGCGCCGCCGGCGGCCTCGGAAACCGAAGGAGGTGTAAGGTCCGGAAGACCCCTCGTGGCGGGGCCGAGCCGGTCAGCCGGTGAGCCGGAACCAGGCGCGGAGGATCGCCTGCACTCGCGGGCTGAGCTTGCCCTTGCGCCAGAGGTTCGCGGCCTTCTTGATCACTTCGGCCTGGGTCGGATACGGGAAGATCGTCGATGCGAACTTGCCGAGTCCGATTCGTTGGTTGATCGCCAGGGTGAGCGCGCCGATCATCTCGCCTGCGTGCTCGGCGACCAGGGTGGCGCCGAGGATGCGATCCGAGCCGGCGGCGAGCACCAACTTGAGGAAGCCCTCGGTCTCGCCGTCGAGCTTGGCCCGGTCGACCTCGGCGAGCGGCACCGTCACCTTGTCGACCGCGATCCCCTGGGCTCGCGCGTCGCGCTCGTAGAGCCCAACGTGAGCGATCTCGGGCGTGGTGTAGGTGCACCACGGCACCACCAGGCGACTGGCGCGCGCGCGACCGAAGAACAGCGCGTTCTGGATCACGATTCAGGCGTGGGCGTCGGCGAGGTGGGTGAACTTGTAGTGCGGCGTGACGTCGCCGGCCGCGAATACGCGGGGATTGGTGGTGCGCAGCCGGTCGTCGACCGTGATCCCGGCGGGCCCGGCCTCGACGCCGGCAACCTCGAGGCCGAGGTCGTCGACGTTGGGCTTGCGGCCGACCGCCATCAGTAGCCGATCCCCGCTCACGCGCTCGCTTTGGCCGGCGCGCTCGAAGACCACGGTCGCGCCAGTGGCGCTGCCGTCGCCCGTCTTCTCCACCGCGGTGATCGCAGCGCCGAGCTCGAGACGGACACCATCATCGGCGAGCGCCTGCTGGATGACCAGTGCGGCGTCTGGATCCTCGCGGATCAACACCTGGGGCGCGACATCGAGCAGGGTCACGGTGCTACCGAGGCGGGCGAACGCCTGGGCGAGCTCGCAGCCGATCGGACCAGCGCCGATCACCACCAGTCTCGGCGGTAGCTCAGTGAGGCTGAACACCGTTTCGTTGGTCAGATAGGGCACCGCGTCGAGGCCGGGGATCGGCGGTGCTGTGGCGCGACCACCGGTGGCGATCACCGCCCTCTTGAAGCGCAGCCGGGCGCCGTCGACGTCGACGGTGTCACCGGAGACGAAACGGCCGTGCCCGAGGAAGACGTCGACCCCGGCGTCACGAAACCGTCGCGCGCCGTCGACTTGGCTGATGTCCGCGCGCAGCTTGCGCATCCGTTCCATGGCCGCGCCGAAGTCGCCCGCGGCTGTGGTCTCGGGAGCCCCGAACGGTGCGCGACGGCGGGCGTCCCAGGCGCGGGCTGCCGAGATCACCCCTTTCGACGGCACGCACCCGACGTTCAAGCAGTCGCCGCCCATCAGATGACGCTCGACCAGCGCCACTCGCGCTCCCAGGCCGGTGGCGACGATCGCGGTCACCAGGCCGGCGGTGCCAGCGCCGATCACCACCAGGTGGTAGCGGTTCGCCGGCTCGGGGTTCGTCCAGTCCGCGGGGCGGACGTTGGCGATCAGACGCCGGTTGTGCTGGTCGAAGGGCTCCATGCGCACGTCTGCGGTGGTTCGACCGGGGTGGGGGGGGGTCATCGTCGGTCTCCTTCCCGCTCGCCGAGATCCCCGGTGGGGTACGGATCGCGTTGCTGGGACGTCATCAGTGTACCGGGCCAGCCCCCAGACTGGCGTTGAGGACCAGGTTCGCCCCTGCCGATCGACCCTCTCCTCCGATCCCCACGGGAGGAAACAGTGGCTCGAAGGCTCCCAGAATGCGAAGGAGGTGACGCAACCGCGGCCGCTTCCCAGGTGAAGGGCGAGGATGTGAGCAGCTGCTTGCCGGGTGTGAAGAGGTCGTAGGACTTGAGGATGTGTAGGCCAATCAGCGCAAGCCACAGAAAGGGTACCGGGGTCTTGAAGAACTTGTAGAGAAGAAAAGCCTCAACCGCCAGCGCCGGAACCGAGAACAGCGCGGTCGGGCTCGAGTTGCCAATGTTGCCGCTACACCGCGTCGAGGGTCTCGGCGGGGGTGTGCCCAACGGTCGCGGTCGAGACCGGGCTCCCCGGATCGGCAACGTCTACTTGGACTCTGTACGCCCGTAGAAGAGAGTTCTTCTCTTCGCAGGCCACCGCACGGAACGGACGTACTTGAGCTCCCTCGCGCGTCGCCCCTGCTCGATGCTCCGGTCGGCGCGCTGCGGATGGCTAGAGTCTCTTCTCATGATTCCTGCCGATGTCGTCCCACCCTTAGCCGCACCCAGTCGAGCGGCCAGATGGAATGGAGCCCCCATGGAGTCACGTGTGGCCTCCATTGGCTCGCCTGGCGATGCTCCCGCGCGAAGATCTTGTCGTAGTAGTCAATCTATGGTAACAAACGCGACATGCTTCCGGTTCGAGCTATCTGACGGGATGCGGGTCCCGCCTGGGCGACCCTACGATTCGGCGTTGGTCAGCGCGCCCTCGTCGCCCATACGCCGAGAACAGAACGTTGCGAACAGCCTTCAACGACGAGAACAGGAGACACCCAGATGCCCGATTGGAAGATCAAGATCGTCAAAGACCCAATCACTGGCAAGGTCAGCTTTGATCCTCCGATCCGCGAGGTCCTCCCCGGCGACAATATCTACTGGACGAATCTGGACAGCGATGCGCACTGGCCTCAAGAGGCCGGCAAGGCTAAGACGTCTTTCATGCAATACCAGATTCCAGGCCCGTTCCAGGGGCAGACGTACTCGTCCACAGCCGTGAGTCCTCCAGAAACGGGTCCCGACGGAGAAACGCCCTTGCCCGTGCCCAGAGACGTCCAGTATGTGTGCTCTCTCCACCCAACCGAGACCGGCACGATTCACGTGTTAGCGGCGCCGCCGAACGCATCCGTGCTGAAACCCGAGGATCCGACATGATGCGCTCGAGGCCCTCGCCATCGTTGTCACGCGGCCGGAATACCACGGTCCCGCCAAGGCTAGATCCGATGTCCGATCCCATGTCCGTCGTCTCCCGGGAGCCAGTCATGTTGGCAGGTCAAGTGCCCTCGAATCACCGTCTTCTCGCTCGAATCCCGCTACCCGTAGCGCTCGTGCTCGGATTGCTCTCGCTCATGCCATCGCTTCCGGTTCGTGCCCAGTCGGAGTTCGTCCCGTGCCCCGCCGAAGGACGACCGCTAGTAGACGTGCCCGAGATCAAGAGGGACGCGGCGTCTCGAATCCTCAAGGGGGTCGTCACCCTCGCCGACGAACCGCGGGTGCTGTACTTCAAGAACACGGACGGCAGTATTTTCTGCGCCAAGCAGGATATGCGATATATCAAGGGCCATAGCGCGGACGATCCCAACAGAGTCTGGCCGAGCAGTGGAGAACCTCTGCCCGGACCGACCCTGCGGGCGCGGGTCGGCGATGTTGTCCAGCTCAGTCTCCTGAACCAGATTGACACGAGCCATGTGCCGGCGTCTTGGGACAGCGGGCAATGCGACACCACCAAAGAGATCGGTACAGGGGTAGAGATCTATCCGGGGAAGACCGGCGACAAGTTGCCCAATTGCTTCCACGGATCGAGTACCACCAACATCCACTTTCACGGAACGCACACGACCCCGAACACCACGGGTGACAATGTCTTCCTGCAAATTCGGCCATCGTTACGGGAAAACGGGCAGCCGATGGTCACCGAGGCCTCGGTGAAGGCGGACTTCGACCTCTTCTTCGAGCAATGCGTCTCAGAGCTGAGACGCGGCAAGGGCAACAGTCCGACCACCTGGCCCAACCTGTGGACGGAGCTGCCTGGGGACTACCGGAGCCACCAGGAACACTTGCTGCGGCTTTCCGACTACACCTCGCAATGGCAGGGCCGCGTCGGACTCCCGCCGGACCAGCAGCTTTGGCCCGCGAACGTGGCCTCGCTCGCTCGTGGGGAGTGGCCCGCGAACTACGTCGGTGCCTTCCCTTACTGCTTCGAGTTGCCGGAGTACAAGGCGCCACCCCAATCCCCCGACCAGTTGCAGATGGGCCAATCACCCGGCACCCATTGGTACCACGCCCACAAGCACGGGTCGACGCAGCTCAACATCTCCAACGCCATGACCGGCGTCTTCATCATTGCGGGCGACTACGACGACAAGCTCCACGCCTTCTCCAAGAACCAGGGCAGCAGCCTCACGGAGAAGGTCCTTGTGATCCAGCAGCTGGGCGTAACGCCGGCCCTGCAGAAGTCGGCAGCCAGGAGTGTGGACCAGCTGTCGGTGAACGGTCGCCGCCAGCCTGTTCTGACGATGCGTCCCGGCGAAGTTCAGTTGTGGCGGATCGTCAATTCCCCGGCGCGGAGCGGGGTGTACTTCGTCACGCCCAGCGGCCTCGAATGGCGCCAGACGGCTCAGGACGGCGTTCAGCTTGCCCCAGCGAACTACGCCAATCCGAATAACAAGAACGCGGGGTTCCTGCTGGCCGCCGGCAACCGCGCGGACCTGCTGGTGAGGGCACCGATGACGGCCGGCAAATTCCCAGTGCAGATTATCGACACGGTCGACGTTCCGCCGGGAAGAAAACCGACAAGCAACCCCGTACTGCAGACATTGTGGACGGTCGAGGTGGCTCCGCCTTCAGGTTCCGGGGCGCAGGCGTTCGCCCCACCGACAAAGCCGTTCCCGGATTGCGACCCCACCACCGGGCGGTGCAACCCCGACGGGACAGAGTTTCCCCAGCTCCCCCCCTTCCTCGAGGATATCGAGGACACGGTCGACGGGAAGCAGCAGATCTTTGTGAGACGAGAGCTCATCTTCAATAGTACGTTTGGAACGGCTACCAGCCACACGATCGACTACGGCAAGTTCGGTTCCAAGGTGGATCAGGCGATGATGTTGGGCGACACGGAGGAGTGGAAGATCATCAACGAGTCGGGATCCGCCGGGCCGGGAATTGCCCACCCGTTTCACATTCATATCAACCCATTCCAAGTCGTCGAGGTTTTTGACCCTAACGATTCGAGGTTCTATCAGTTCACGGACTCCAAGAACAGGGACCGCAAGAGCAGGGACAAGTGTTATGTGGATCCGAAGGACAAGGCGACGTGGAGGCCCTGCGCGAAGACGATGCAGCCGCAGGTGAATTTTGTGTGGTGGGACGTCTTTCCGATGCCCCCAGCGCTAAACGTGATGACAGACGGCACAACGCCGCCTCAGGGCGCGAAAGCTTGTTCCGCGACGAATGGAGTACCGCCGTGTTTCGTGTCGATCCCTGGGTATTTCAAGATGCGTAGCCGGTTCGTCGATTACACCGGCCAGTACGTGCTTCATTGCCACATCCTGGCCCACGAAGACCGCGGCATGATGCAGTTCGTGGAAGTTGTGCCGACCCGAATGAAGGGGCCTCACCACTAGCAGCCCGTGGTGAAAGCCAGCACGCCCGCACGACAAGGCCTCTTCGCTTCGCCGGTGATCGAGAAGCCGGCCGACGGACTGAGTCGCGCTCTGCGTCGTGATCCGGCTTCTCGCCACCGGCTGCGCTGCAAGTCCTTGTCGCCCTTCGGGTTGCGGCGGCGTGGACCCATCTGCGGCGTCGGAGCTCCTCGACGATGTCCCAGCATCGACTCCGTCGCTCCTCCTGGCATCTGGGCCCACGGCGCTCGCAATGCGGGCATACTGACTTTCACCACGGGCTGCTAGGCTTCTGGGCCGGCGAAGTGGACAGGTCGATACCGGACGCAGCAGTGGTTTTTGCTTTCTCCGCTCGCACACCGTGAGGCCCCGGCGACCCGTATTCAGCGCGGTTCGGGCCTCTCTTCTGATCGTGGGAGCCTCGGCGATCGCCATCGCGATCGCCGTCGATCGGCTGCGCACGGCCAGCTCGCCCGGCTTTGGAAGCGCCCAGCTCGCCCTCGCCGCGGCCGGCATCGGCCTGATGGCTCTGGGCTTCTTTCTCGAACGACTGGCTTCTGCGTGGCTCCGGCGCCAACACGCAAAGGCGCACACGAGCGCGCGGCTCATCATCCTCGCGGGGTCCTTCGTGATCACCGCCGTCGCCGCGGAGGTGTGCGCTGCTCTTCTCGGACAAGCGGCGTTCTACGGCGCAGAGGGCTCGAGATGCCCGTCCGAGGCGCCGTGGTGGACCTGCGACGAGCTCGGTTGCCGGTTCGACCGCGACGGAGTCCTGGGGCCACTCCCGGCGACAGACGCCGCGGACAGATCACGCATCTTCTTCGAGAGGCTGCAAACGCTCAACTCCCAGGGCTTCCATGACGAGGAGGAGTTCGAGGCACGCAGCGGGGAGCGGACCGCCTTCAGGATTCTCGCCCTGGGAGATTCGTTCAACTTCGGCTTCTACGCGCCTTATGGCGAGGGCTGGCTGGAGGTCCTCGATTCGGAACTGCGCGAGCGCGGCGACGTATCGATCTGGAACACCGCGATTCCAGGCGTGTCGACCGTCCAGGAAGCTGCGCTCATGCAGCACTTCCTCCCGCTGCAGGAGCCCGACCTCGTCATCGCCTCCTTTTACCCGGCAAACGACCTCGACGGGAATCTGATGCCCATCGATGGAATGTATGCCCTCGACAGTGGCGGTCTCGTTCCTCGGTATCGGCTCGGCGCCGCAATGACTCCGGTGGCGCTGACGCTTGGCGAAGCGGTGCGACGCGCCACGGGAATTCGCCCCTTCTGCGAAGCGAACCTCGTCGAGTCGGCACTCGGACGAACGCACTTCGGGAGCTGGCTAATCGCGCAGTGGAGTCGCACCTATGGGGAGCTCGAGTGGTTGTGGTCCGAAGAGGCGAGACGACGCCCCGGAAAAGAGGAAAAGACCCTCCTCGCCAGGAGCCGAACCCGGGAGCTTCTCGGCAAGATGCGAGAGCTGGCCGAGAGGAGTGATGTCGGCCTTCTACTCGTCCTCATTCCCTCCCCCTTGGATCTTCAGGAGCCGTCAGAGCGGTACCGAGTCGGCCTGGAAGTCGTGACCGAGCTGTCGATCGATTTCATTGAGCTCAGGGATGAGCTCGAGCCCACGGACTACTTTCCCGGCGACGAACACTGGACGGCGGCGGGCCACCACAAGGTCGCCAGGCGGGTGGCGGCTCACCTGGTCGACACCGAGCATCCGACCGAGTAGCTGACGCTCTCGTGTTTCGCCTCGAGCCCTGACCGCGCACGGTTCGGCCCGGCTTCCGACGCGGGCGCGGCGCGACGCCGACCTGGTGCGCTCCAGCCTCCGATCGTCGAAACGCCGGCCTCGTGGTCGAACGGCGGTCTACGGCCACCGCGGTAGCCTACCCGGAGTCCACGGCGCGCCGGCGGCCTCGAGCTCGGCCTCGATCGCCGCGAGATCGGTCTCGACGAGCTTGCGCAGCGCTTCGACCAGCGGCCGGAAATCTCGGTCGGCGATCTCGTAGGCGCGGTGCTGGGCCGCAGTCGCGCTCGAGGTCGAGCTCCAATGACCGCGGATGATGCCCTGGACGCGTTCGACGATCGATGGCCCAGTCGGCTCGTTGTGACGGCCGAGCAAGTCGTCGCCCTCGAATCGGATCGCCAGGTCCTTGAGCGCGGCCTCGGCCTGGTCGATGCGATCGAGGACCGCGGATGGCAGCGCCGGGGTCTCCCACGCCGCCTTCCGCAAGTGGTCGATCCGGGTCTGGGCCTCGGCGCTTGCGCGCACGGAGCCGAGGACCGCGCGCTGGAGCTTCGCGGTCTGACGCTGGAAGGCGACCAGTTGATCGCGGTCGGCCGCTGGCAGGGTGCCTTGGGCGAGCGGCTTGGCAGTGAACGTCTGGGGACCGGCGAGCTCGGTCCACACGCCGTCGACCAGCTGGGCGAGGGTCACGTGATAGCGACCCGGGGCCACCAGCGGGCCTTGGGGCGGACGGCCGAAGCCGCGGCGCCGTTCGCCACCGCCGAGCTGGACCGGGATCGACGCCGGATAGCGCAGGTCCCAGGTCACTCGGTGGGTCCCCTTGGCCGTCTTGCCATCGACCCGACGCACCGGCTGGCCGTCCTCGTCGGCGACCAGCAGCACGATCTTTGGCTCTTGTTCGCGCTCCTCGGCGCGGAGCTCGTCCCAGGTCGGGATCGCAGGTGCCGTCCCCTCCTTGACCGCCTTCTTGTCGCGGTCTTGACGCCGTTCGAGGCGGCTCTGAAGACCTTCCTTCAGGTAGTAGGTGAACACTGCGCCGAGCGGCGGGTTCGGGGCGGTGTAGAAGGCGTGGCCCTGCGACCCCTTGCCCTCGCCCGACAGCGGATCGGACTCGATGAACATCCAGGGGTCCTTGGTGGGGAACAGGATCGCCGGCTGTTCGAGCGCCTCGGCGGTCAAACCGCGTAGCGGCGTGTAGTCGTCGAGGACGTAGAAGCCGCGGCCGAAGGTGGCCGCCACCAGGTCGTTCTCGCGCGTTTGGATTGCCAGGTCACGGACCGCGATCGGTGGCATGCCACCCTCGAGCTCGATCCACTTGCCGCCGCGGTCGAGAGTGAAGTACAGGCCGAACTCGGTGCCAGCGAACAGCAGGTCGGGCGATCCCGGGTCTTCGGCGACGACCCAGGTCGAGCCACGTTCGGGGAGATCGCCGGCGATCGAGCTCCAGGTGCGACCGCGGTCGTCGCTGCGGAGCAAGTAGGGCTTGAAATCGCCCTCCTTGTGGTTGTTGAGCACCGCGAACACGCTGTCGGCCAAGTGGCGGGAGGCGACGACATCGGCGACGTAGGTGCGCTCGGGCACTCCGGGAAACGAATCCAGCCGGCGCCAGGCTTGCTGCCCCGGTTCGAGCACCTGGATCAAGCCGTCGTCGGTGCCGGCGTAGAGCAGGCCCTCGGCCAGCGGCGACTCCGAGAGCGCGACGACGGTGCCGTAGAACGAAGTCGAGTTCCCCTTGGCCACCGCGTCGACGCCCCACAGCCGGCCCATGATCTCGAGCTCGTTGCGGTCGATCTGGCGCGACAGGTCGCCGCTGATCTGGGTCCAGGCGTCGCCGCGGTCCTCGGAGCGATAGACGCGCTGGGCCGCGAAGTAGAGCCGCGAAGGGCGGTGAGGCGAGACCAACAGCGGCGAATCCCAGTGCCAGCGCAGCGGCGCGTCGCCGTCGTCTTCGCGCGGCCGGATGTCGATCTCCTCGCCGGTCTTCTTGTCGAAGCGCACCAGGTTACCGTGCTGGGACTCGGAGTAGACGATGTCCGGGTTCTCGGGGTCGACCGCGGGCTGAAAGCCATCGCCGCCGGTGGTCACGAACCACTCGCGGCTACTGATGCCGTAGCGGTGAGTCGTGCGCACCGGGCCGCCGAGCGTGTTGTTGTCCTGGGTGCCGCCGTAGACGTTGTAGAACGGCGAGGCGTTGTCGATCGCCGGCTTGTAGAACTGGGTGATTGGCAGGTTCTCGTTGAAACGCCAGGTCTCGGCACGGTCGAAGCTCTCGTAGATCCCGCCGTCGCAGCCCACCAGCAGGTGATCGGTATTGAGCGGATCGATCCACAGGGCGTGGTTGTCGACGTGCTTGTACTCCTCGCCGGCGCGCGACCAGGTCTTGGCGCCGTCCTCGCTCACCATCAGCAAGGTGTCGAGCGAGTAGACGCGGTCGCGGTCATGAGGATCGGCGACCAGTTCCTGGTAGTACTGGGGACTGGAGCTCAGGTAGGAGTCGCGTTTCTCCCAGTTCTCGCCGCGATCGAGCGAGCGGTAAGTGCCGGCGCCTTTGCCCTCGGCTTCGATGATCGCGTAGACGACATCGGGGTCAGCGGGCGAGATCGCGAGGCCGATGCGGCCGAGGTCGCCCTTGGGCAGGCCGCGGGTGAGCTTGCGCCAGTTCGCGCCGGCGTCTTCCGACTTGTAGACCGCGGAGCCCGGACCGCCGTCGATCAGTGTCCACACCTTGCGGGCGCGTTGGTAGGCGACGGCGTAGAGGACGTCGGGGTCGCGCGGGTCGAAGTGGACCTCGCTCGCGCCGGTGTGCTCGTCGATCTCGAGCACCCGGGTCCAGGTGCTGCCGCTGTCGGTGGTCTTGTACACTCCGCGCTCGCCGCCGGGTTGCCACAACGGCCCTTGCGCGGCAACGTAAACGACGTCGGAGTCGCGCGGGTCGACGATGATCTTGCCGATGTGCTCCGAGGCGCCCAGTCCGACGTTGCTCCAGTTGCGACCGCCGTCGGCGGATCGGTACACCCCGTCACCGTAGGAGACACTGCGTTGCGAGTTGTTCTCGCCAGTCCCGACCCACACCACCAGGGGGTTGTTGGGGTCGAGAGTGATGCACCCGATCGAGAACGACTTTTCTCGATCGAAGATCGGCGTCCAGGTGGTGCCGGCATTGACCGTCTTCCATACCCCACCCGATGCCACCGCGGCGTAGCGCACCTCAGGATGCTCGGGATGAACCGCGAGGTCAATCACCCGGCCCGACACCAGGGCCGGCCCGATGCCCCGCAGCTCGAGCCCGGAGAAGGTCGCGGCGGTGAGCGGACCGCGGTCCTCCTCCTCGTCGCTCTGGGTACCCTCGTCGCCAGCGGCAGCGCCTTTCTTACCGGGCTTCTCGGATGGCTTCTTGTCCTTTGGCGTCGCCGCACCAGCGACCGCGCGACTCGAGGTCTGCGAAGTCGCCGGCTGCGGGGCGAAGGTCGAGAGCACGAGCGCGATGAGGATGGGAGCTCGAAGAAACCGAGTGAGTTGGGTCACTTGGGAAGAACCTCCAAGGTGAGGCCCGCGCGCGCAATCGGCTTGCGGACATTCAGGGCGCGGGCACTTTCGGGCGAGGGCCGAGGATACGTTGGGTGGGGGCACAGCGGCAAGCTCGGCCGCGGCCGGCTCCACGGCCGTCGCGGTGGCTCGCGGATGCTGGTCGCGGCGCTGTGGATTGGCATCGCGGCGAGCGGGGCAGCGATGGCCGCGCAGGCGCAGCAGCTTACGGGGACGATCCGAGATCTCGACGGCGTACCTGTCGCGGGCGCGCGGGTGACGGTCGCTGGCGCCTCGATCGAGGCGAGCAGCGATTCCGAAGGTGCGTTCCGTCTCGCGGTGTCACCACCGCTGCGTCTCATCGTCAGCCACCCTGCATTCACCACCGCGAGCGTACGGGTGCGAGCCGACGAGGCCGACTTGGCCGTGACCCTACGGCCGGCGCGGGCGCTCGAAGCCACGGTGCTCGTCGAGCCCGAAGGTTTCGGTGATCGGTTCTCGCCGAACAGCCTGTCGTCAGCGGCGTTCGCACCCAGCGACGCGGCGGCGGCGCCCGCGACCCTTGCCGAAGCTCTGACCCAGGTGAGCGGCGTCGCAGAGAACGGTCAGGGCGGGTTGTTTCAAATGTTCTCGATTCGCGGGGTATCCCGCCAGCGGATCATGACCTTGTTCGCGGGCGCGCCCTTGACCAGCGAGCGGCGGGCCGGGTCTTCCGGATCGTTCGTCGATCCGCTGCTGGTCGGCGAGATCGATGTGCTGCGCGGCCCGGCTTCGACCTACTTGGGGGCGGGGGCGCTCGGCGGTGCTGTGCGCATGGAACCGCGACGATTCGAGGGGCCGGTGGTGGCCATCGGCTACGACTCGGCCGGCGATCAAAACCACCTTCACCTGGGGTGGGGCGACCGTTTGTGGTCTTTGGGACT